>NZ_DASRXP010000422.1:0-14899 GCF_035687465.1 Kribbella sp. | reverse complement strand
GCGTCCTTCCCTGGTCGACGTGGTGGGTGTCAAGGGTCGAACTTGTTCGATCGCCGAAGGCGACGCCAAAGGCGCCCTTGACACCCACCACGTCGACTAGCACACTCCCGCAGCGGAGACCGCGCAACCACACTGCCAATGACCGGTCGCAACCACGGATGTAGTTGCTGGAAGCAACCACATCCCCGGCGTATCGGCGTACCGGCGTATCGACGTACTGGCTAGTTGATGGTGTGGGACTTCCAGAAGGGGGTTAGGTCGTGGCTGGTGGCGGATTGGGCCGTGGACTTGAAGGCGGTCACCGTCGATACGCCGTACCAGTTGGACTTTGCGTACGACTTCATCATCGTCGCCATCGCCGGAGTTCCCAGGATGCGTTCGAGGTCGTGGAGCATGCAGGCGCCGTACGAATATACGTAGGCGCTCCAGCCACTGCCGTACTTCTTCCAGTAGCCCATGTCATTCGTGATCGACGCACTCAGCGAACCAGGCCAGCAATTCTCACCCGTGTCGCCCCAATGCAGATCGGAGGCGTACGACGCGAACGCCTCGTCCAGCCACGGGTCGGCGTACTCGTTGTTGCCCACGATCCCGTACCACCACTGATGAGCCAACTCATGAACGACCGGCCCCTCTTCACCCGGCGGCGCGATCAGCAGGACGAAACCCGGATACTCCATCCCGCTGAACGAGACCCACTTGTCGTTCAGTACCAGGTCGACCTCACCGTACGGATACTTCCCGAACCGCCGGCCGAAGTCGTCGATTGCCGCGATCCCCTTGTCTCGCGCGTCCGCGACTGCACCGGCCGTCACCGCTGTGGTCCACCACGTGCGCACCTTCACCCCACCCGGCGAAGTCGCGACCGTCTGCTTGAACGGCCCGACCGCCCAGGCGAAATCCCTGACCTGCTTGGCGATACTCACCGTCGAAGTTGCCTTCGACAACGTCGTCCGCCCCGTCGCGGGCACACCCAGCCCGGCCGGGTGGTCCAGTCGCACCGTGAAGTCGGAGGCGAGCGTGTAATAGCTCTCGCCAATACCGACATCGGGTTCGAGGTGCCAGCCATTCTGGTCGCGGACCGCCAGCACCGGCAGCGCGTTGCCGAAGAAGCTGTACGCGCCCGACCGACCGAAACGGTCCAACCGGTTGGGAGCAGTCATCGCCACATCAAAAGCGATACTCATACGCTTGCCCGAGGCAAGCACCTTCCCAAGACTCACCTTCAGCGCCGTGCAGTTGACCGTCGGCGTCCCAGCCTTCCCTCCTTCGAACCGGCTCACCTTCACGGCCGACTTGCACCCGTCCCACGCGTTCCCCCAGAGGCGCAGATAGACCTCCGCCAGCGGAGCCGATGAGGTGTTCGTGAAGGAGATCCGCTCGCGCCCGCTCCACGTAGTCCCGGTCGCATCACTACCGAGCCGCACGTCGTACGCCGCCGCGCCGGGCGACCGTTCCACACCCGGTACTGCGTGCGCCGGTACCGCCAGAAACGTCGTGAGAACGACCAGTACTACGGCGATCCTGCGCACGGCGACTCCCCCAAAAGGTCGGTGGAATCGCAGACTAGCGAGTGCTGGGTGCCGGATCCGGCCCTTCCGGGAGCCATTCGTGTACCAAGATCTCATCGCCTACGTGAACCGTCCCCGGCGTCAGGACACCCAGTTTGATCCCGAAGCTGACCCCGCCGCCGTAGGCCGGTTCCCGCCGGTACGACGCGAGGGTGCGGGTGGGCTCTGGGCCGGCCTTCTCGCCGGTCGCCTGGTTGACCGTCGGCACGGCGCAGCGGATCGCCCGGGCGGCGTACCCGAACTCGAGCGAACCGGCCGAAGCGCGGAGTACCCGGTCCTCGGTGTGCGGTTCGGGCCAGCCGGAGATCACGATGTTCGGGCGGAAGCGGTTCATCGGGATCGCCTCGCCGCCGGTCTCCACGATCCGCTGGTTCAGGCCGTCGAGGGAGGACAGCGACGTCAACTCGAGCGCGTGCGCGTCGGCGAACCCGGTCTGGCCGGGATTCACACCCCACCCCGGGCGCTCATGCTCCGGAGTCACCCGCACCAATTGCGTACGAGTCCCGAGCTGCTCCGAGAACCACGCGTGGGCGGCCGGATCCTGGAGCACACCGTCCCCGAACCACTTGCCGAAAAGGCTGACGTCGCGCCGCTTCCCGTCGTACGCGACCTGTACTTCGAGGTCGTCGGTGCCGTCGGCGCTCAGTCTGAGCGCCCGGCCGTCGTCGAGCACATCGACCCGCAGTCGCGCCATCGCGGGGAGGCTCCGTTGGCTGAGGAAGGTGCCGTCGGGCTCGACCAGCATGAACAGGCGGTCGTGCGTCAGACCGCTCGCGGTCACCTCGGCATGATCGACGGACACCCCGGCGAGACCCTTCACGGGGTAGTACGTCAGCGCAGACACCTTCGCGATCGGCATCAGGCAAAATTACCCGCCGAAAGCGTCCAGCGATTCGGGTTCGACCAAACCCTCACCGTCGATTGTGAAGTTAGCGCCCGAAGGTGCCCGAAGGCGCAGCAGGCGACACAAAGGCCTCCGCGTCCGTGAGCGGCTCGGCCTTGCCGGCGAGTTCGCTGAGCGGCATCACCTCGTACGGCGGCTGCGCGCGCCGGCCGGAGTCGGTCAGGTCGGGCACGGGTTGCCTGGAAGCGACCAGTACGACGTTGCCGAAGCTCTTGCCCCGGAGAACCTTGTGCTCCGCGAGCACCACGCCGTCGCCGAGCCCGGCGCGCACAGTCGCGGCTACCCGGCGAACGAAAGCCAGCCCGGCGGATCCATCGATCAAGTTGTGCACGAGGACCCCGCCAGGGCGCAGTACCCGGGCGCAACCAGCAACGAACTCGGCGGTGACGAGATTCGCCGGGACCGCTTCACGCACGAACGCGTCGACGATCATCAGGTCGGCGGAATCCTCGTACAGGTCGGTGAGCCCGGCGCGTCCGGTGACGCCGCGGACCTTGATCCCGGACCGCTTGGGAAGGGGCAGAGTCTCGCGGACGAACTCGGTCAGATCCTCGTCCGGCTCCAGCACGATCTGCCGGGACCGCGGCCGAGTGGCGGCGACATACCTCGGCAGCGTGAGCCCGGCCCCACCGATGTGAACCGCCGAAACAGGCTGCCGCCGCGCGGCGATCGCATCGACCACATCCCCGATCCGCCGCACGTACTCGAACCCGAGATGAGTCGGATCCGCCAGATCCACCTGCGACTGCAACGACCCGTCAACCCGGAGCACAAAGGTCCCATCAGCCTCAGCCTCAACCGACGCAGTCCCACTCGCAACCTTCTGCTCCACCCACCCATCCTCCCAGTACGACGCCCGCCAGGTCGGCGCCTCTCAAGCCACCTGTCGCGCCTTCGGGGCCAGCGCCCCCTGGGAACCTGTTCATTCGCCCCCTTTTGACCCGCCGTGCGAGTCGGCGGTCGGGTGTCCGCTGCCTCGCGGGTCAAAAGGGGGCGAATGAACAGGAGTTGGGGTGGGGCTAGCGTGCTTCTTTTTCTTGGGCTACGGCGATGTCGGTGTTGTCGCTGAAAAGGCCGTCGATACCGGTGGCGCGGAAGGCCGCGATCTCGGCGAAGAGGTTGCCGGAGTCCGGCTGCACCGTCGAACTGTCGTACTCGGCCGGCAGGAAGCTGTTCTCGACCCGGAAGGTGTACGGGTGGACCACCAGGCCGGCGCGGTGGGCGTTGGCGACGAGCGCGGTCGGCTTGCCGAGCTTGCCGGTGGCGTCCAGCGGGATGATCTGGTCCTTCGAAGGACCGACCCCGTCGGCGTACGTGGCAACCTCCTTGAGGCCCTTCGCGCTGACGATGTCGGCGTACGTGCGCTTGTCACCGGAGGCGACGAAGTCGTACGGCGCGCCGACCGAGCTGGTCAGCTGGACCAGCGGGACGCGGAGCTGCGGGTCCAGCGCCTTCAGGTTCGCGACCTCGAAGGACTGCACGAAGACCTTGGCGTCGGGCCGGTTCAGGCCGTTGCGGTTCAGCGTCTTGATCAGTTCCGGCTCCAGCGCGAGCCCCTGCTGCTTGAAGTACGTCGGGTGCTTGGTCTCCGGGTAGATGCCGATCGTCCGGCCCAGCTCCTTCGACAACTTCTTGGTGAGATCGATCACTTCCTGCAGGGTCGGGATCTGGTAATGCCCGTCGAACACGGTGTTGTGCTGCCGGATCGCCGGGATCCGCTCCTTCGCCCGCAGGGTCTTGAGCTCCTTCAGGGTGAAGTCCTCGGCGAACCACCCGGTGGTGGCGACCCCGTCGAGCTGCTTGGTCTTCTTCCGGAGGGCGAATTCCGGGTGCGACGCGACGTCCGTCGTACCGCCGATCTCCGGCTCGTGCCGGGTGACCAGCACGTGGTCCTTCGTGGTCACCAGGTCCGGCTCGATGTAGTCGGCCCCCATCCGAGCGGCCAGCTCGTACGACGCCAGCGTGTGCTCGGGGCGGTAGCCGGACGCACCCCGGTGACCCACGATCACGAAGTCGTCGTGGCCAGAAGCCTGCTGGGCAGAAGCCTGAGAGGCGGTGGGCTGCGAGGCAGTGTCGGCGACCTGCGGCACCAGGACCGCGGCACCCACAGCCAGGGCCGAGGCGGCAGCCGGAACGAACCGGCGGGACAACTTCATCGGAATTCTCCTTACAAGTCAGGGGACTGGGCTCACACTCGGCGCGGGTAACGACATCGCGGCGGCCGTCCGGGGTCGGGACGGTATCCAGCCGGTGAACGATGCAGCCCCCACCGTCGCCGATCCGGGCCGGACTTGCTAGCGTCCGAAGCAAGTCCGTCGATGATGTCTGAGGAGCGTGTCGTGAGCAATACACCCGTGAAGGTCGCCGTCACCGGCGCCGCCGGCCAGATCGGCTACAGCCTGCTGTTCCGGATCGCGAGCGGGGCGCTGCTCGGCCCCGACACGCCGGTCGAACTGCGGCTGCTGGAGATCACCCCGGCGCTGAAGGCGCTCGAGGGCGTCGTGATGGAACTGGACGACAGCGCGTTCCCGACGCTGGCCGGGGTGGAGATCGGCGACGACGCCAACACCATCTTCGACGGCGCTAACGTGGCCCTGCTGGTCGGCGCCCGCCCCCGCACCAAGGGGATGGAGCGCGGCGACCTGCTGGAGGCCAACGGCGCGATCTTCACCGTCCAGGGCAAGGCGCTGAACGAGCACGCCGCGGACGACATCCGGATCGCCGTGACCGGCAACCCGGCGAACACCAACGCGCTGATCGCCCGCAGCAACGCCCCGGACATCCCGGCCGAGCGCTTCTCCGCGCTGACCCGGCTGGACCACAACCGCGCGCTGGCGCAGCTCGCGAAGAAGACCGGCACCCACGTGACCGACCTCAAGAAGGTCACCATCTGGGGCAACCACTCGGCCACGCAGTACCCGGACATCTTCCACGCCGAGGTGGCGGGCAAGAACGCGGCCGAGGTCGTGAACGACCAGAACTGGCTGGAGAACGACTTCATCCCGACCGTGCAGAAGCGCGGCGCGGCGATCATCGAGGCCCGCGGCGCCTCCTCGGCCGCCTCGGCCGCGGCGGCCACCATCGACCACGCCCGCGACTGGCTGCGCGGTTCGGCCGACGGCGACTGGCTGTCGATGGCGGTCGTCTCCGACGGCTCGTACGACGTCCCGGAGGGGCTGATCTCCTCGTTCCCGGTGACCACCAAGGACGGGAACTACGAGATCGTCCAGGGTCTGGAGATCAACGAGTTCTCCCGCGCCCGGATCGACGCCAGCACCAAGGAACTCGGCGAGGAGCGCGACGCAGTACAGGCCCTCGGCCTCCTCGGCTGACTACCACTGCTTGCGTCCGAAGAACTGGAGGGACGTCCCGCCAGTTCTTCGGACGCAAGGTTTTCAGCGGAGGCGGTAGGCGTTGATCACCGTCTGGGTGCTGGTGTTTCCGGCCGTGTCGGTGATCAGCGACTTCAGCGAGATCAGCTTGGCGCCCTTGGGCGTGGTGAACAGGCTGTTGTAGGTGCCGTCGGGCTTGCGCAGTACGGCAGCCCGCTGCCACGTCTTACCGCCGTCACCTGACACCTGGACCTCCACGGACTTCACCGCCGGCAGTTGAGCCCCCGGCTGTTGCAGCACCTTCAGCGGCAACACACTCCGCGGGTACCTGGCGACCGCGTTCCGCGCGTCCACAGCGGGCAGGAACTGCACCGCACGCAGCGGCAACAGCTCGCGCTTGTCACCGTTCGCCCGCGAACTGAAGGTCCAGGTCGCATCCACCTTCGACGCCAACTGCAACGTCGACCGCGTCAACGACGATTCCACCCGGAACTTCCCGAGTGCGGCGGGAACACCCTCGACGAGGGTGGCGCCCGCCTCGAAATCGCTCTCGCCGATCAGCTTGCCGTCCCGGAAGACCTTGGTGAAGGCGGCATCGGAGTCGAACGCGAGACACATGTTCCCGTCCTGATCCATACAAGGCGGCACCAGGACCTGCAGCGTGTCCCCGGCCCTCGTCGACTCGGCAAGGTTCACCCCCGGGGTGGCGACCGCCGCGGCGAAGCGCTCGGCGTACGACTTGCCGGCCCGGTACGGCCCGACCTGCTTGAGCATGCTCTGGTGGTTGACCAGGTCGCCGTTGGGCCTGACGCCGATGTCGTCGACGAAGACCAGCCACTCCACATTGCCCGCCTCCCGGTAGTGGACCCGCTGGGCCGGCGCGTTGTACGAAATGATCCGGCCGAACGCGGGCTTGTCCATCCCCGGCAACTGCCCGAGCTCCACTTCCTCCACCGTGTCGTTCGGACGATCGGCGTTGTACTGCGTGACCACCTTCGCCAGCTCACCGGAGCGGACGGTCCGGCGGTAGCCGGTGTAGTAGGTGCCCTTCTTCGCCTGCAACAGCTCATACGTGTACGGCGTGTTGGCGAAGTCCCCGCTCTTCCCCGGCACACCCCACCGCGACGCGACGAAGGACGTCATCTCGGAAGCCGGCGCGGACGCCCCCATCGAGGCGACGAAGACCGACTCCGGCGTCGGCACCACCACACCACCCTCACCCGGGAGGTCACCCATCATCCGCCAGTACCCGATCTCCACCTGCGCGGACCGCGCACCGGCCGTCGGCACCGTGATCTTCACCGGCTTCGCCTTGCGGGCGTCGATCGCGATCGTGGTCGCATGGTTGAGGAGCAATCGCGGCCAGACCAGGTTGTAGGTGTTCGCCACTTCCTCGTCCGCCCGGACCGTGCCGTCGACCACGTAGACCTTCTTCGGCAACCGCAACCGGACGATGCCCTGGGCATCGGGCACCAGATCCACCGCCACCTCGGAATCCGTGGACCACAGCCCCGAGAGGACCGAGGTCGTCGGCTTCCCGTTCTCGTCGATGTGCTTGACCGTGAGGTCGTAGCTCTCGATCTCCTTTTCGACGGCGAGCGCAGTACCGACGGATTGTCCGCCACCTGTCGCCGTCACCCAGCCGGTGTAGACGCCGTCCGGCCCGTGGTGCTTGGTGTTCGAGGTCACGGTCACCGACGCCGTTCCCAGCGCGGGCACCGTCACCGAGGACGCACTGAGTTTGAACGCGGCCGCCGGCGCCGGCTTCCCGTTCGCGTCGGTCGCCGTCAGCTGCAAGGTCAGCTTGACCGCTGCCTTGCCGAGGTTGCGATACGTCAGCGTCTTCACGACCGGCTTGTCATCGGTGTGCGGCCACAGCACCTTGCCGAACGACAAGCTGACCGGCGTAGCGACAACAGAATCGGTGATCGCCTTGGCCACGTCGATCCGACCGGCGCCCTGCTCGAATGCGTTCTGCCCCGGCATTGCCTTCGACGATCCCGTCAACACCCCCTTGAGCTCGGTCGCCTTCCAGCTGCTGTGTTCCTGCGCGAGAAGCGCCGCTGCGCCCGCCACGTGCGGCGTCGCCATCGAGGTGCCGTCCATCATCAGGTACTGCGAGCCGACCGGTTCGCCGACGACCGCATTCTTGGCCTTCGCCGCAACGATGCCAACACCAGGCGCAGTGACATCCGGCTTGATCGCGCCGTCGCCGACCCTCGGGCCACGACTGGAGAACTCGGCCAACTGATCCTGCTTGTCCACCGCACCAACGGTCAACGCCGCGTCAGCGCTACCCGGCGAGCCGATTGTCCCCGGCCCAGCCTCGCCCTCGTTGCCTGCGGCAATCACGAACAGTGCGCCGGTCTGGGCGGTCAGCCGATTCACCCCCAGCTCGACGGGATCGAGCTCCGGGGTGTCCCCGCCGCCGATGCTCAGGTTGATGATCTTGGCCTTCTGGGTGACCGCGGCCCACTCCATCCCGGCCAGGATCGCGGAGTCCTCGCAGCCCCCGTCCGAGCAGATCTTGCCGTCCAGCAGCTTGGCGTCCGGCGCCACACCCTTGTACTTGCCCGCTGAAGCCTTCGCGGTTCCGGCGATCGTCGAGGCCACGTGCGTGCCGTGGCCGACCAGGTCACCGGCGGGCTCGGTGGTGAAGTTCTTGCGGCCCACCACCCGGTCCGACAGGTCGGGATGCGTCCTGTCGATCCCGGTGTCCAGCACCGCGACCGTCACGCCCTTGCCGGTGTAACCCGCCTTCCAGGCCGCCGGCGCACCGATCTGCGGGACGCTCTTGTCCAGCGTGACGTGCCGCTTGCCGTCCAGCCAGATCTTGTCGATCGCCGAACCAGCCGACCTCTTGCCCCGGCCGGTCAACTCCTTGACGACATTGCTGGCCTGCTTCTTGTCCACCTGCAGGGCGGCGCCGTTGAGCACCGGCAGGGATCGAGTGACAGTTGCTCCAGGCACCGATGGCGGAGCAGCCTGCCGACCCCAGTAGGACACCAGCACCGGCAGGTTCGGCGTACTGGCGTCGTCGTAGCCGTCCTCGATCAGGGTCGTCACGTCGAAGAGCCGTCGATCCAGCCGGCCGGAGGTCACCACCGAGCTGACATCCAGCGGGATCACGGACAACTTGCCCTTGATCCGTTGCGTCTTGAACGACACACCCTGGCGGCCCACCCCGGCCCTGATCGAAACCCGCCCCGGATCGCCACCCGTGAGAATCACCCGATCCCCCGTGATCAGCGTAACCACCTTGTCCTTGCCCTCAGCAACTTCCTTCTTCCCGTCATTCCCCCGCTGCGGCACAACGCCCACGGCCCCTGAGCCCTGTGGCGCCGCCTGCGCCGCACTTCCCGCAACCACCACCACGATCGCCGCAACCGCAGCTACCGCGACCCGCCTACTTCTTCCCCTGGTTCCCATCGCCATCTCCCCCGATCACCACCGATTCACGGCCCCGCTTCCAGCCGCCCAGCAGACAGACTCCCCCTACCAACCCCTCGGTTGCCGCCCCCCTCTTTCCCTGCCCTTTCGCCCACACCCCTTGCCCCTTCGTCCCTCCCATAGAGCAGTTGCGTCCGAAGAACCTTGCGCTATAGCCCAAGGTTCTTCGGACGCAAGAGGTGGTTCTACTTCAGCGGGTAGGCGCCGATCGTGGTCTGGTCGGTGGTGTTGCCACCGGCATCGACCACATGCGCCTTCAGGGACACAGTCTTCGCACCCTGCGGAGTGGCGAAGATGGCCTTGTAGGCACCCTTGCCCACCGGTACGACGGCCGCCCGGCGCCAGGTCTTCCCGTCATCGCCGGACACCTGGAGCTCCACCTTCTTCACCGCCGGCAAAGTTGCCCCGGGCAAAGTGTCGAGCAGCACCGGCAGCACGGTCACCGGCGTACGCCTGGCTGCGTTGTGGCTGTCGACGTCCGGCTGGTACCGCACGGTCCGGACCGGGAACTGCTCTTCGTCACCACCGGCCGAGGTGAACGTCCAGGTCAGGTCCGTCCGGGTGGAGAACCCGGACCACGAGGGCCGGGTCGCCGTGGTGACGAACTTGTACGCCGCCTCCTCCTCCGGCACCTTGGCCGCCTCGACGTAGGCGAAGTCGCTCGACTCAGCGATCAGCGTCCCGTCCCGGTACAGCTTGCTGCTCGCTGTGTCGGTCAAGGTGAACCCGAAGTGCCCGTCAGCGTCCGAGTTCGGGTAGGCAGCAACGAGCAGATCGCCGCCGGTCCGCAGTGCTGCACCCGGCATCGGCACGAAGGCAGCCGCGTTCCACCGCTCCTTGTAGGTCCGACCGGCCCGGTACTGCGTCGCGTCGTTCTGCAGTTGCGTCACAGCGATCGGGAACGGGTCCTCCGGATCCGGCGACGGCGCGATCTCCGACAGGTTGGTGCTCCACGAGATCGGTTTCGCATCGACCAGCAGCCGGGTCTTCGTCGGCAGGTCGAACACGAGGATCGGCGTCCACAGTCCACCGACACCCGGAATCAGCGCGCTGATCGCCTTCTCCGCCCGCCGGTCTCCGGTCGTGTTGACCGTCTGGTCGACCACGGCCAGTTCGCGGTCCTTCACGGCCCGGCTGAAGCCGGTCGGCAGCTCGCCGGGCTGTGCGTTCGCCAGACCATAGAGATACGGCGAGTTCTCGAAGTTGCCGGTCGGACCCGGGACACCCCATTGCGATCCGACGTGTCCGGTCAACTGCTCGGGCGGCAGCTTCGGCCCCAGCTGGAGGGTGTGGATGCCCTCGAAATCGAAGGACAGGAACGACGAACTGAGCCCGTTGGTGCCCTCCGGGTTGTTCCGGCTGTAGCCGATGTCCGCCAGGATCGGCTTGACGTCGGAGCGGGGAACCGTCGTGGTGACCGGTTTGGTGGTGCGCGCGTCGAACACCACGGTGGTGTCGGCAGTCAGTTGCACACTCGGCTCGAGCATCATGTAGCCGTCGAAGATCTCAGTCCCCGGCCGCGGCACCCATTGGTCACCTTGCAGCAGGTACTCCGCCTTCGGCAGCCGCACCTGCGCCGAACCGTCCGCACCGGCGTCGATGAACTGCCACTGGAACATCGAGATCCCGAAGAGCATCGTGCTGCCGTTCGTGAACGGCTTGCCGTCCGCCCCGATGTGCTTGACGGTCAGCGTGTAGCTCTCGACCTCCTTCTCGACCCCGATCGGCGACACCACCGTGGTCCCCTCGGCGGAGGCGGTGACGCGACCCGTGTAAGCGCCGTCCGGTCCGTCGTGACGTGTGTCCGACGTCGCTTGCACGGACGCAGTACCACCGGCCGGGACGGTGACCGAGGTCTTGTCCAGCTTGAGGGCATCGGCCGGCGCCGGTGAGCCGTCAGGCCCGGTCAGCGAGGCCGTCAGCGTCAACGTGACCGGCTGATCGCCGAGGTTGCGGTAGGTGAGTGCCTTGGTGACCGGCGTGTCGTCGGGGTGCGGCCACTGCGCAGTACCGAAGGAGACGCTGCCCGGCTCCGAAATGACGGACTGCTTGATCGCCTTCGTGAGGTCGATCCGGCCGGCGCCCTGTTGGAACGCGTTCTGGTTCTCGGCGGGCTTGGCCGAGGCCATCAGCGCACCCTTGAGTTCGGCCGCCTTCCAGGCCGGGTGCTGCTGCGCCAGGAGCGCCGCGGCGCCGACCGTGTGCGGCGTGGCCATCGAAGTACCGGACAGCATCAGGTACTTGTCGCCGACCGGGTCACCGATCACGGCGTCCTTGGACCTGGCCGCCACGATGTCGACACCGGGAGCGGTGACGTCCGGCTTGACCGCGCCGTCGCCGATCCGCGGACCGCGGCTGGAGAAGTCGGCCAGCTGGTCCTGCTTGTCCACCGCGCCGACAGTCAGCGCGGCATCCGCACTGCCCGGCGATTCGATGCTGCCCGCATCCGGTCCGCTGTTGCCCGCCGCGATCACGAACAACGTGCCGGTCGAGGCGGTCAGCTTGTTCACCGCGTCCTCGATCGGGTCGAGCTCCGGAGTGTCCTGGCCGCCGAGGCTGAGGTTCACCACCTTGGCCTTGACCTCGTTCGCGGCCCACTCCATCCCGCCCAGGATCGCCGATTCGGTACAGCCGGCCAGCTCACAGACCTTGCCGTCATAGAGCTTGGCGTCCGGCGCGACGCCCTTGTACTTCCCGGCCGACGCGGCCGCCGTACCGGCGATCGTCGAGGCGACGTGGGTGCCGTGGCCGACCTGGTCGCCGGCCGGCTCCTCGGTGAAGTTCTTCGCGCCCGCGACCTGGGTGGCGAGGTCCGGGTGGGTGGCGTCGATCCCGGTGTCGAGCACCGCGACCGAGATGCCCTTGCCGGTGTAGCCCGCCTGCCAGGCCGCCGGCGCGCCGATCTGCGGCACCGACTGGTCGAGGCTCACGTGCCGCTTGCCGTCGAGCCAGATCTTGTCGACCCCGTTGGCGGATCTGGCCGCCGACAAGCCACTGGCGAAACCTGCTGCGTTCTTCTTGTCCACGGTGACCGCTGCGCCGTTGATCACCGGCAACTGCCGGTCCAGCTTCGCCCCGGCGGGCGCTGAGCGGTTGGCCCGGCCGGAGTACGTGACGATCAGGGGGATCACCGGACTCGCCTTGTCGTCGTACCCGGCCTTGACCAGGCCGGCCACGTCGAACAGCCGGCGATCCAGCTTGCCGTCCGTCACCTCCGAGCTGACGTCGGACGGGATTACATACAACTGATCCTTGACCCGCTGGGTGCTGAACTGGATGTGCTGCCGACCCGGCCCTGCCTTGACCGACGCCTTGGCCGGGTCGCCGCCCCGCAACGTCACCTTGTCCCCGGTGATCAGGGTGACGTGCTGGTCCGGCGCCTGCTTCGCCTTCGACGCGGCGGCCTCAGGCTGGCCGGCCCCGGGCGGTGCCGCCTGCGCCTGCCACGCACCGGCCATCCCGATACTCAGTACTGCGACCGACGCGACGGCTGTGATGCCGACCCGCCCCCGTCTGACTTGTCTTGATCCCACGACGAGCCTCACTTTCGGTTGTCCTGGCATGCAAGATCGCCTCACGCCTTTGCCACGCAATGCGATCGCGCGGTTACCGTTCCGCTACATACCGGGTATGCATACCTGCTGAAGGGGTCACAGGCAAGCCCTTGCGCTCTGCTCGAAGTCAGAGGGCAAGGGCTCGAAAGCAGGGTTCAGTTCGGGACGATCAGGCCCAGCAGCAGGATCGCCGCGCCGACGCCCAGCAGCAGGACGGCGTCGAACATGCGGCCGCGGACCCGCAGCAGGCCGGCAGCGTCATCGCTGAGAAAGCAGCGGAGCAGGCCGGCCAGCAGGACACCGCCGGAGAAGAGCAGGACGCCGTTGCGCCAGTTGTAGAAGGTGAGGATCACCAGTCCGGCGATCGAGACCAGCCCGGACAACGCCAGCGGCCATTCGCTGCGCCGCTCGACCTCGCCCGTCATCGGCCGGCGAGGGCCGACTCGGCGGCCTCGACCACGTTGGTCAGCAGCATCGCCCGGGTCATCGGCCCGATCCCGCCCGGCATCGGCGCGATCCAGCTCGCCACCTCGCGGGCGGCGGGCTCGATGTCGCCGACGAGCTTGCCCTCGGCGTTGCGGCTGGTCCCGACGTCGAGCAGAACGGCGCCCGGCTTGACCATGTCGGCCGTGATCAGCCCGGCCGATCCGGCGGCCGCGATCACGATGTCACCAGTCCGGACCACCGTGGCCAGGTCCCTCGTGCCGGTGTGGCACTGGGTCACGGTGGCGTTCTCACTGCGCCGGGTGAAGAGGAGGCCCATCGGCCGGCCCGCGGTGACCCCGCGCCCGATGATGACCACGTGAGCGCCGGCGATCGGTACGTCGTACCGGCGGAGGAGCTCGACGCAGCCCTTGGGGGTGCACGGCAGCGGTCCGTCCTGGCCGAGCACCAGCTTGCCGAGGCTGACCGGGTGCAGGCCGTCCGCGTCCTTGGCCGGGTCGATCAGGCCGAGGATCTCGTTGGTGTCGACGTGCTTCGGCAGCGGCAACTGGACGATGAAGCCGGTGCACTCCGGGTTCTCGTTCAGTTCCCTGACCTTCGCGGCGATGTCGTCCTGGCTCACGTCGTCGGGCAGTTCGATCTCGATCGACCTGATCCCGACCGCGGCGCAGTCCCGGTGCTTGCCGGCCACGTAGGCCCGGCTGCCCGGGTCGTCGCCGACCAGGATGGTGCCGAGCCCGGGCACGACGCCCTGCTCGGCGAGCTTCGCCACCCGCACCTTCAGCTCGTCCTTGATCGCCGCCGCGGTGGCCTTGCCGTCCAGAATGCTCGCTGTCACAAGGCTTGAGTCTGCCACTCGCGGTGAGCGGAACCACAATCCCGGGGTCAGTAGACCAACTGGTAGACGGTGGTACCGCCGACTGTGGTCGCGGGGAAGGTCGCCTCGACCCAGGCCTGGATCTGGGCCGCCGGGCTTCCCGATCCACCGCCACCGAAGCCGCCCTGGCGACCGGTGATGTAGTAACCGACCTTGCCCTCGGCCACGTACTGCTGGAACTGCGCCAGGGTCGGCGCGTTGTCGGTCCCGCTCCAGCCGCCGATGCCGATCACGGACTTGCCGGTGGAGAGTTCGAGAGCGGCCGCGGACTGCGAGTCGTTGACCGCTGCGGCCCAGGTCGAGGTCGTCTTCTCCAGGAGTGCGTTGAGCTCGCTGTTCGACTGCTCTCCTTGACCGCCGCCTCCGGGTCCTTGGCCGCCGGGCGGTTGCCCGGTCGCAGTACCGCCCTGCCCCTGGGGACGCTCTGGGCGCTGCCCGCCAGCTCCCGGCCGCATCATCCCGCCGCCGAACTGGGCGCCGCCGGGACCCGAGGTGGGGGTGGGGCCGGTGTGCGACTCCGCCGCCGTCGAGGCCGCGTACGCGGAACTCCCGAGGCCGAGCGCGAGTACCAGCGCCAGCACCACCGCGGGGACCAGCCTGCCGAGACTGCGGCCGATGAGCAGAACGGAGGCGGCGACGACGAGACCGACACCGAGGATGACGAACTTCAGCCAGGGATGGAAGGTCGGGGTCCGGTTGAGGAGCACGTAGTCCCAGACACCGGTCGCCACGAGCATCCCTCCCAGACCCAGCCGGCCGGCCAGTTC
>NZ_DASRXP010000421.1:0-4780 GCF_035687465.1 Kribbella sp. | reverse complement strand
CCTGGAGGACGACCTGCTCGTCGTACTGGCCACCGCCTTCGTCGCCGCGATCGGCGCGATCGGCCTGAACATCGTCACCGGGTACGCCGGTCAGGTGTCCCTCGGGCACGCGTTCTTCCTCGCGATCGGGGCCTATACCGCAGCGGCCCTGTCAGGGGATCCGGACAGCACCCGGCTGATCGGCTTCGGGATCACCTCGCTGCCGATCTGGTTGCTCGCGGCCGGGCTGGTCGCGGGCTTGGCCGGGCTGATCGTGGCACCACTGGCGGCCCGGCTGCGGGGGTTGTACCTGGCGGTGGTGACGCTCGGACTGGTCTTCATCGGCGAGCACGTGTTCAAGCATTGGCGGGATCTCACCGGGGGAGTGGGCGTCGGGCGGCCGGCCGCGGTACCGGAGTTGTTCGGGATCCAGTTCGCGGTCGACGGGGAGATGTTCACGAAGGCGCAGAAGCTCTATCTGCTGATGTTCGTGCTGCTGGTGATCTTCGGCGTGCTGGCGCGGAACCTGGTGAGGTCGCGGATCGGCAGGGCGCTGGCCGCAGTACGGGATCGTGATCTGGCCGCCGAGGTGATCGGTGTCGACGTGACCCGCTACAAGATGCTCGCGTTCGCGGTGTCGTCGTTCTACGCCGGCGTCGCGGGCGCGCTGCTGTACGTGATGATCGGCTTCGTCGAACCGGGGTCGTTCAACCTCGGGATGTCGGTGCAGTACATCGCGATGATCCTGATCGGCGGGGTGGCGACGATCTCGGTCTCGGTGATGGGCGCCTTGTTCATCACCTTGCTGCCGCGGCTCACCCGGGAACTGCCGGCCGTGCTGCCGTTCATCAGCAGCAGTTCGACGTCCGGCGGTATCACCGTCTTCCAGGTCGAGACGATTCTCTACGGCCTGCTGATCATCGGGTTCCTGATCTTCGAACCGCGGGGTTTGTTCGGGATCTGGGTCCGCGTCCGTACCTATTGGAAGTCGTGGCCGTTCTCACGCTGATCTGGTGATCGGTGCGGGACAGCCCTGAGGAGGAGAGCGATGACGAGAAGTCGCAGGACGGTCGCGGTGGGCCTGGTGGCCGCCGTACTGGCCGTCGCGGGGTGCCGCAACGACGCCCCGGAGACGCAGGAGGGTGGCGAGGGCGTCAAGTTCGACGTCGGCGTCACGAAGGAGCCATGTCCGGAAGCGGTCGACCAGGCCAAGGGGTGCATCTACCTCGGGTCGATCTCGGACCTGACCGAGGGGCCGTTCAAGGCACTCGGGGTGCCGATCACCGAGAGCCAGAAGGCCTTCTGGAAGCGGGTCAACACCGCCGGTGGCATCGGCGGCTTCGAGGTCGACGTGACGAAGTACGTGAAGGACAACAAGTACAACCCGCAGATTCACAACGAGGTCTACTCGGAGATCAAGCCGGACGTGCTGGGCCTGGTGCAGACGCTCGGCTCGCCGACGACCTCGGCGATCCTCGCCGATCTGAAGGCGAGCAACATGATCGGCGTACCGGCCTCGTGGACGTCGGCCTGGGCGTTCGAGGACGTCATCCTGGAGTCGGGCACCAACTACTGCTTCGAGTCGATGAACTCCGTCGACTTCGGCGCGGAGACGTTGCAGGCCAAGAGCGTGGCGTCAGTGCACTTCGCCGGTGACTACGGCGACGACGCGGCAGCCGGGACGAAGATCGCGGCCGAGGCCAACGGGATGAAGTTCACCGACATCCCGACCACCTCCGGGCAGGACAACCAGGGCTCGGCGATCCAGAAACTGGTCGCCGCCAAGCCGGATCTGGTCATCCTGACGACCGGCCCGACCGAGGCGGCCACCATCGTCGGCGGTGCGGCGCAGGCCGGTTTCAAGGGACAGTTCATCGGTAGCAGCCCGACCTGGAACCCGGCGCTGCTGAAGAGTCCGGCCGCTCCGGCGCTGACCGCGCTGTACAGGCAGTCGGGGCCGTGGGCGCCGTACGGGACCGACACACCGGGGCACAAGGCGCTGGCCGAATCGCTGAACCAGACCATGTTCAAGGCCGCGCCGAGCGACGGTTACACGGCCGGCTGGGTCTGGTCGTACCCGCTGAAGGCTGCGCTGCAGAAGGCGGTCGACAGCAAGGACCTCACCCGGGCCGGCGTGCTGGCGGCGGTGAAGTCGCTGGACACGGTCGACTACGAGGGCATGCTGCCCGCGGAGGCCGGCAAGTTCGCCGGCGAGCCGAACGAGCGGGTCTTCCGGCAGAGCCTCATCTCCAAGGTGGACCCGTCAGCCCCGACCGGCGTCAAGGTCGAGAAGGACTTCTTCACCGGCAAGACCGCTGAGAAACACCAGTTCACCAAGCCCTGCTACCAGTAATAGTTGAATCTTGCGGCACGCGCGGGCCTCGAGCCTGCGCGTGCCGCGACGCGCGGTTCACCTTGTCGTTGGGTGCCGTTCACCATACGTTCACTGGTGACCGGCAAATCCGCCCTGCCCCAAGGAGGCCCAGCGTGTCCGTCGAACCGCAGTCGAACCCCCTGTCCAGGCGCCAGTTCGTCGCCCGCGCGGCTGCGGCCGGAGTCGCGGTCAGCGTCGCCGGCTCGGTCGAGGCGCTGTACGCCGCCCAGCCGGCCCTCGGCACCTCCGGCCCGAAGATCGGCTACGGCCCGCTGATCCCGGACCCGGCCGGCATGCTCGACCTGCCGCACGGGTTCCACTACAAGATCCTGTCCCGCGAGGGCACCATCACCTCCGGCCGCCCGCCGGTGCCGAGCCGTTTCGACGGCATGGGCACCTTCCCGGACCGCCACGGCGGCAACCGGCTGGTCCGCAACCACGAATGCAGCCCGACGGCGACGATCAAGGTGGTCGCGCCTCCCGAGCGGACCTACGACCCTGCCGCGGCCGGTGGCACCAGCACGGTGGTGGCGGACAAGCACAACAACAAGACCGGCGAACACATCAGCCTGGGTGGTACGGCGATCAACTGCTCGGGTGGCATCACGCCGTGGCGCACCTGGCTGACCTGTGAGGAGACCGAGCTCAAGGCCGGCGACCCCACCACCGGTTACACCAAGGACCACGGCTTCATCTTCGAGGTCGACCCCTACGACGACCGCCGCAACGACAACCCGACCCCGCTGAAGGAGATGGGCCGGTTCCAGCACGAGGCGGTCGCGATCGACCCGGCGACCGGCATCGTCTACGAGACCGAGGACGCCTTCATCGCACCGCTCGGCGGGTTCTACCGGTTCCTGCCGAACCGGCCCCGCGGTGGCTGGGGGAGCCTGCGGGCCGGCGGTGAACTCCAGGCGATGCACATCGACGGCCTGCCGGACCTGTCCGTGGTGCAGGAACCGGGCACGGTCTTCCGCAACGTGCAGTGGGTGAAGGTACCCGACCCGCTGGCGACGACCGAGTCGGTCCGCGCGCAGGACTACGCGAAGCCGATCACCGGCGGCTACAAGCTCGAAGGCTGCTGGTGGGGTCAGCTGGACCGGTGCGTGTACTTCGTCTCGTCGTTCGCGCGCACCGAACTCGGCCCGAAGGTGGACCACGACGGCCAGGTCTGGAAGTACGACCCGCGCAAGAAGACCCTGCGGCTCGAGGTGATCTTCACCCGGCCGAAGCCCGGCTCGGACGACCCCGAGTTCGATGCCCCCGACAACATCACGATGTCGCCGTACGGCGGCCTGATGATGTGCGAGGACGGCCTCGGTGAGCAGCACATCCTCGGTACCACCGAGGACGGCGAGGTCTTCAAGTTCGCCCGCAACCGGGTCAACAACGGCACTCCCGAAGACCCGGAGTTCGGCGAACTGGCCGGCGCCGGCTTCTCCGCCGACGGCCGGACCATGTTCTTCAACGTCTACACCCCCGGAATCACCTACGCCATCACCGGCCCCTGGCGCCGCCGCCGCTGACAGTCCACCGGTGCGCCACCCGTGGCCGACGGGCGGCGCCGGCCGGCCGCTTGGTCAGACGTCGCCCGGGAACGCTGCGGGGGCGCCGCCCCAGGTGAGCTGGTCGCGGGCGGTCGCGATCAGGGCCTGGACGGCGAAGGTGCGGACCTTGTCCATCTCGGCCGACTCGACCAGATCGCCGTAGACCGCACTCAGCCTGCGCTCGATCAGCAATACGAGCGCGGTCGCCGTCGCCGCGTTCGTCACCGCCTGGGGCAGGTCGTACGCCGGTTCGGCCGCGGCTGGGGTCTGTCCGGCCTGGATCAGGAGCTGGGCGAGCTGGTCACGCCGTTTGCGGTGCTGTTCGTACTGGGTGGTCGCGGCCGTGAACCGGGCTCCGGTGAGTTTCCCGCCCGCCACGCCCACGCCGTACAGGGCTGCGTGCTCGCCGGCGATCGCGGCCTGCAGGGCGTCGGTCTCGGTCACCGGGCGGCCTTCTTCTTGGTCAGCGTGGCCGCGAGCTGGCTCTCGCCGGCCGCGATCATCGCCAGCAGCCGGGCGGCCTGACCGGTCAGTTTGGCGGCAGCGGTCGCGTGCGTGACGGACAACTTCTGCTCGCGCGCGGCGAGGTCGGCCAGAGCCGTGGCGGCGGTCTTCGGCAGCGCCGGCAGCTTGCCTGGTTGGGCCGGTTCCGCGCCGGCGACCTCCTTCAGCCTCGCCACCTGGGAGGCATGGTGCTGGACGCCCGCCGAGAGCTGGGCCCGGAGGGCGGGGTAGGTCTGGCTGACGGAGCTGTACCGCAGCGCCTGCTGCTCGATCTGGGTGGCTGCCGTCATCAGGGCGGTGACGACGGCCGGGTCCGTGCTCGGCGGTGGCTGATTGGCGCCACCTGGGCCCTCGGTGGCGCCCGGAGTACCGGATC
>NZ_DASRXP010000420.1:0-9661 GCF_035687465.1 Kribbella sp. | reverse complement strand
GCACGGATGCAGCCTGTCATCGCCAGTGTGCTTGCAGGTCGGGGGTGCACCGCTCTGGTGGTGCGTGGTGAGGACGGCCTGGACAAGCTGACCACGACTGCGGTGTCGCGGGTTTGGACTGTGAGCGGTGGATCGACTGCTGAACAGCTACTCGACCCACGTGAGCTGGGCCTGACAATGACGACGCCAGAGCTGCTCCAAGGCGGTAGTGCAGCAACTAATGCAGAGATACTGCATCGCTTGCTCGACGGAGAAGCCGGGCCGGTGCGAGACGTAGTACTGCTAAATGCTGCTGCAGCACTAGCGACGCTGGAGGAGGGGCCGCTGCTCGAGCGGTTGCACCATAGTTTGGAGCGGTGTCGTGCTGCCGTCGACAGTGGGGCCGCAGCAAGGACACTCGCGAGCTGGACCGCTGCCAGCCGTAGCCTGAGGTAGTGCCAGGTGATAGCGGGTTGCTGGAGGCTGCTAGAGGCGGCGACGAAGACGCCTTTGCCCTGCTGGTTGGGCCGTGGCAGGGCCAGCTGCACGCGCACTGCTACCGCATGCTCGGCTCGGACCACGACGCCGACGATGCACTCCAGGAGACCCTGCTCCGGGCTTGGAGCAACCTCCAGCGGTTCGAGGACCGCGGCTCGATCCGGCCGTGGCTCTACAAGATCGCCACGAACCGCTGCCTGACACTGATCGAGCGGCGAGGCCGCCGGGAACTGCCCACTGACTTGACTGCGCCACAGTCCGAAACATCCTGGCTGGAGCCGTACCCCGAACAGCGGCTGAGCTGGACCGAGCAGTTGAGCCCGGAGACCCGCTTGGTCGCCCTGGAGAGCGTCGAGCTCGCATTCGTCGCCTCACTGCAGCACCTGTCGCCTCTGCAACGTGCAGTACTGCTGCTGCGCGACGTACTGGCCTTCGCCGCCCGTGAGGTGGCCGACCTGCTTGAGACCAGCGTCGCAGCGGTCAACAGCGCGCTGCAGCGAGCCCGCAAGATCCTCAGCATCTCCCTGCCGGATAGGAGCCAGCAAGCGACTCTGCAGAGCCTCGGCGACGACGCGCAGCGCGAGGTCGCCCGCCGGTACATGGCCGCTTGGGAGGCAGCTGATGTCGAGGCGATCGTGGAGATGCTGACCGACGACGCGAAGTACTCGATGCCCCCGCTGCCAATCTGGTACTCCGGCCGCGACGGCGTCCGCGGTTTCCTGGAGGACGGCGTACTGGAGTACAAGTGGCGCTTCCTGCCGACGCGGGCGAACGGGCAGCTCGCCTTCGGCACGTACCTCTGGGACGAGAAGGCCGGCCGGTACGTCGCCGGCGGCCTCGACCTGGTCCGGCTGCGAGGGACCTCGATCGCCGAGGTCGTCTCGTTCCTGGAGGCGGATTTCCGTGCCTTCGGACTACCTGCCGACCTGCCCGCCTGACCAGTTTTTCCGATCCGCGATGAGTTTCGCCGTCGGCCCGGGTTCCAGTGCTGACAACACACTTCCGAGAAGGGTGAACCCGATGACGAACGAAGAAGAGATCCGGACACTGATCGAGCGCTGGGCCGGCGCGGCCCACAGCGGCGACCTCGAGGTCCTGGTCGAGGACCACACGGCCGACATCGTGATGTTCGACGTGCCACCCCCGTACGACGGGGTCCGCGGCCTCGACGCTTACCGCGAGAGCTGGCCCGGGTTCTTCGAGTGGCAGGCGGCCGGTGCAACGTTCGAGATCGAGTCGCTCGAGGTTACCGCCGGCGAGGACGTCGCGTTCGCCTTCGCGCTGCTGAGGTGCGGCATGCCGGACGAACTCAAGCAGAACCCGGCCAAGCGACTCCGGCTAACACTCGGCCTGCGCAAGGAGAACGACCGCTGGGTCGTCAGCCACGAACACCACTCGTTCCCGATCGAGCATCTGGCGGCGGATTCCGAAGTACGGGAACTGCACGATCGCTGGTCGGAACTGACGGCCGCGAAGGATCTGGACGGGTTGATGGATGGGATCGCGGAGGACGTCGTCTGTTATGAACATGGCGAACCGCTGCAGTACGTGGGCAAGCCCGCCGTACGGGAGGTCTGCAAGGCCGGTCTCGACTCGCCCGGCAAGGTCGGACTGGCAACCCCGGACCTGACCGTCCTGGCCCGGGAAGACCTCGCCGTCACCTGGGGCATGACTCACGTCACCACCGAAACCGCCGACAGTTGGTCCCGCGCCACCCGGATCTTCCAGCGCGACGCCGACGGCTGGAAGCTGGTCCACCAGCACCTGTCCTTCCCGATGGGATCTGCCGGCCAGTCCCGCACCGACCTCAAGCCCTGACCTCCCTGATAAGGCGCTTGCGTCCGAAGAAGCTTGGGCTCTGACCTCAGGTTCTTCGGACGCAACGTGTCAGAGTGCGTTCTTTGTCAGGAGGCTTTGGCCGCAGGTGGTTACGGTTTCTGTTGCTGGGCGGGCGTGCCAGCCGAGTAGGTGTTCGGCTTTGGCTGCCGTGTGGCGGTGTTTGCGGCCGAGGGCCGGGGTGATGTCACGCAAGGATGAGTCGAAGAGTGACATGGCCTTCAAGGCGAAGTCGGGCAGCCTTCTGGTCGGCACTTTGCGGGCCGACTCGCCCAGGCTCGTCCGCAGCGCCGTCGCCATCTCCGACATCCACAGGAACTCTCCGACCGCGATGAATCGTTGCCCTGCCGCCGCGTCCGCCGTCATCGCCCGGATGTGGACGTCAGCGAGATCCCGCACATCCACGATCTCGAATCCGAGCCGCGGCGTCCCCGGCATCCGCCCGTCCAGCAACCGTCCGATCACCTGGACGGATCCACCGTCGGCCGGCGCCAGCACCGGCCCGAAGACAGCACCCGGCAGGATCGTGGTGAGCGTCGTCGGACCGTCGTACGACGCCATGAAGTCCCATGCCGCCCGCTCTGCCAGGGTCTTGGACTTCCGATAGGTCGTCAGCCTCGGGTCGTCCGGGTCAGTCCACAACGTCTCGTCGGTGACGCTGTCTTCGGTGTAGAGCGACGGGCTCGCGGCCGCGCAGGCCGACGTCAGGACGACCCGTTTCACCCCGGCTTCAGTTGCCGCACGCAACACCCGTACTGCGCCCTCGCGGGCCGGGATGATCAGGTCGTCGGGATTCTTCGGATTGCCATCTCCGAGCGGCGAGGCGACGTGGAGGACATAGTCGACACCGGCGAGGGCGGTGTCCCAGCCGGCGTCGGACGTCAGATCGGCAACGTGGAAGGACAGCCGCTCACCGGGATCGACCTCGCTCGCGACCGCAGTACGGACTGCAGCTTCTTTAGCGAGACTGCGGACCGTCGTACGGACGTCGAAGCCTCGCTTGAGCAGTTCGACGACGCACCACCCGGCCACGTACCCGGTACCACCTGTCACCAGCACGGTCTCTGCCACCGTCATCTCCTGTCCGCTCTAAATGGAGGATTCTTCCACATACCATATGGAGGAAACCTCCATTTAGCAACACTGTTGGCGGACCGGCGTCATTGACTACGCCACGAAGCCCAGCGGACCAGACCTTCGCCGCGCCCTCAGCCGCTTGTCGTCGCATGCGGACCGAATCTGTCCGCACACGCACCTAGCGTGGCGGCATGACGATGCTCAGCCAGAACCTGCTCGACCTCTCCGACTTCGCCTGGCAACGCCTGCAGACGCGAATGGAGGGCCTAACTGACGATGAGTACTTCTGGGAGCCGTTCGCCGACTGCTGGAACGTCTTCAAGACGGCAGACGGCTCGTTCCAGGCTGACCGGAGCGAGAGCCCGCCCGACCCACCGCCGTTCACGACGCTCGCCTGGCGGATCACGCACATCACCATCGACGTCCTGCAGGCCGAGCGCACCGCGACCTGGTTCGGCCTGCAATCCTCGCCCGCTGACGGTCCCCCGCCGGTGCCGGGCAGCGCCACCGAAGCGGTTCGCGCACTGGACAACGCATACACGATCTGGCGACGCCGACTCTCGATGCTCAGCCAGGTCGACCTCGACCGCCCGATGGGCATAGTCGCCGGCCCGTACGCCGACAGCGACGGCACGTCATTCGCACTCCACATCCTCGACGAACTCATCCACCACGGCGCGGAGGTCGGCGTGATCCGCGATATCTACCGCGGTCGGCAGGATCCGGTATTTACGTTATAGTGCGTAACGGAACGATATTGGCGAGCGATCTCAGCGAAGGAGTTCCAGCATGCGTGCTACCTGCGCCAAGGCGCCGCAAGCCGAATGCGCGGGGAGCCGCAACAGTGCGGCCATCCTGGCGCTGCTCTCGTTTGCGATGCTGATCGTCTCGCTCGATCAGTACATCGTCGTGGTCGCGCTGCCGGACATCGCGCGCGATCTCGACTACTCCGCCCAGACCCTGCAGGCGGTGATCAGCACCTATGCGGTGGCTTCCAGCGGGTTCCTGCTGCTCGGCGGCAGAGCGGCTGACCTGTTGGGTCGGCGACGGATACTCGTCGCGGGCCTGGGGCTCTATGCGGTGTCGTCTCTCGCCGGCGGGCTCGCGACCGGTCCTGAGCTACAGCTCGCGGCGCGGGCGGTTCAAGGTCTCGGCGGAGCGCTGGTCTTTCCAACGACTCTGGCGCTGATCAGCACGACCTTTCCCGAGGGGCGCGAGCGCAACCGTGCGCTGGGGGTGTGGGGCGGCGCCGGCGCCTCCGGGTTGGTGATTGGCGTGCTCCTCGGCGGTCTGCTCACCCAGGCCTTCGGCTGGCAGGCAGTGTTCCTGGTCAGTGTCCCGCTCGCCGGCATCGCGTTGGTGCTCGCACTGGTACTGATCGACGCTGACCGGGCTCGCGACAAGAGCCGTTCGTTCGACCTGCCCGGAGCGCTGAGTGCCACCGGCGCGGTCACCCTGCTCGTGTTCACCCTCGTCCAAGGTCCGAGCTTGGGCTGGGTGTCTCCTGGCATTCTGCTCACTGGAGTGGTCGGACTGCTGCTACTGGCGGCACTGGTGACGATCGAGCGGCGGAGTCGCGATCCGCTGGTACCGCCCCGCCTGCTGCGTAACCGAACCCTCATCACTGCCGTCGCGATCGCCGCCTTGTTCGCCGCCACCTTCGGCTCGGTGTTGTACTTCCTGTCGCTCTACTTTCAGGACATCCGTGGCTATGACGCACTGGAGACCGGCTTCGCGTTCGTGTTACCGACCGTCGTGGTGGTGGCCGGATCAGCCCTCGCCGGTCGGCTGGTGACGCGCTTCGGCCTGCGACGCACACTGGTCAGCGCCCTCGCCGTCGGCGCGATCGGTGCTGCCGCGATCGGCTTGACCATGTCACCTGACGGCTCGTACGCCGCACTGATTCCCGGGCTGGTCGCACTCAGCGTGGGCGACGGGATCGTCTTCACCACGATGTTCATCGCAGCCTCCACCGGGGTATCCGATCGCGAGCAGGGAGTCGCGTCGGGGATCGCGTCCACGGGCTCGGGGATCGGGGCGGCATTAGGCCTGGCTGCATTGGTACTGGTAGCCAACGCCGGTACGCACGGACTCGACGGTGAGGAACTGCGGATCGCCGCTGCGGACGGCATCGGCTCCGCGGTTCTGGTTGTTGCCGGCGGCATCGCGATCACCATGCTCGTCGCCTTGACTCTTCGGTCCCGCCCGGAACCGTTGGAAGCAGATCTGGCGATCGGCACCGCACAGACCAGGTGACCGCTCAAGCGTGCTGGTGTCGCCCGCTCGAGGTCATCTGCCGGCTGTGCTCGAGCAGCCGGGGATAGTCGGTCGCAATGCCTTGCAGCAGCGCCTCGACCGCACGTTCGATCTCCCGGTTGCTGGTACTCGCGTGCCCGAACAGCGCGCGGTAATGCACCAGGGACCCGATCAGGTCGACGATCAACTCGCGGTCGACGTCGCTGCGCAGGTCGCCTCTTTCGTACGCGCGATCAAGGGTCTCCCTCACCGCAGCGCGCGGCGGGTCGAACAGCGTGGTCATGAACGCGACCTGCAACTCAGGATCGTTCGCGCAGTCGGCGAACAGCGGGCCCAGCACATTGGGCGGCATCCGGCGGAACGCTGCGACGAACACCTTCAGACACTCTTCGAGGTCGCACAAGGTGCACCCCGTATCCGGCGCCTGCGCGGCGCCGAGCCGTCGGCTGAGCGCGGCAAGGACCAGCCGCTGCCGACCCGGCCAGCGACGGTAGATCGCCGGCTTCGTCGTACCCGCCTGCCGCGCAACCTCCTCCAGCGTCAGCCCTCCGTAGCCGGACCTGTCGAGCACCGCCAGAGTCGCGTTGAGCACGGAGGTATCGATCTGCGGGTCCCGCGGCCGCCCGACCCGAGGACCGCCATTCACCGTGCCTTGCGCAGCATCCACAAGCGCCAGTGTAGTCGCCAACCATTCCATTCCGAGGCGCTACGTAATTATTGGCGGGGCGGTCGCGAAATCTTTCTCCCCGGACAGCGATGAGTTCCAGTGCCGACGGCAGTACGTACTGATGACAGCTACTGACCGCTAGGAAGGAACCCCGAAATGGGTCGCGTCATCGTCATCGAGTTCCTCAGTCTGGACGGCTTCACCTCGGATCCGGACGGTTCCGCCGGTACGCCGTACGGAGGCTGGATGTTCCGGCACGGGCCGGAGGCCGTGTCCGGGGACAAGTTCCGGCTCGGCAGCATCATGGACGAAGGAGTGCTGCTGCTGGGCCGCCGGACCTGGGAACTGTTCAGCAAGATCTGGCCCGATCGCACGGACGACTTCTCCGTGCGGATGAACAACATGGCCAAGGTCGTGGTCACCAGCAGCCTGACGGATGTGTCCGCCTGGTCCAACTCCAGCCTGCTCGGCGGAGGTCTCGTCGAGACGGTTCGTGCGGAGAACCGCACCGTAGTGATCACCGGCAGCCTCGGAGTTGTCCATGCCTTGCAGAAGGAAGACCTGGTCGACGAGTACCGGCTGCTCACGCTTCCGTCGATCGTCGGAGCGGGCGAGCGGCTCTTCCCGCCGGTGGACCCGCCGATACACCTGAACCTCGTCTCCGCGAACCAGATCGGCGCCGCGGTTCTGGCGCAGTACGAGAGGTCAGTCGAGAACAGCTGACAGGCCGAACGCGGCGAACACCTGGTCGTCCTGGAAGACGCGATTGTGGGTGATCCCGGCCGCGGTGATGGTGAAGACGTGCAGGGTGTGAATCCTGTGCACGCCTTCATCGTCGCCGCGGTAGACCGCGATGCCCGCTTGGCCGTTCGCTGCGATCGGCACGACCCGCCAGTCGGTGCCGCGTACCTGGAAGACTCGCGCGACGAACCGCAGATGATCCTCCCGGCCGACGAACCAGTTGTAGAACGGCGGCATCTCTAGCAGGACGTCCTCGGTCAACAGTTCCTTGAACGCCGCGACGTCGGCCCGCTCGAAGGCATCGATGTACCGGTTGACGAAATCCACGCACTTCGGGTCGTCCGGCTCGAGGACATCGTCCTCGGCCAACTTCACCTCGGCGAGCTTCGCGCGGGCGCGCTGCAAGGCGCTGTTCACGGCAGCCGTGGTGAGCTGCAGGGTTTCAGCAGTCTCCGCGGCGGACCAGGCGAGTACGTCGCGCAGGATCAGTACTGCGCGTTGCTTGGCCGGCAGGAACTGCAAAGCGGCGATCAACGCCAACCGAAGGCTCCCCCGCTCGATGACGACCGTCGCCGGATCGTTCGGGTCGGTCCGTGTCATCGCATCCGGGAACGGCTGCAGCCACGGCACCTCTTCCCCGCGAACCAACGGCGCTTCCGGATCGTCGCCACGGGCAACCAACCCGGACGGCAACGGCCGGCGGCCACGGCTCTGGAGTTCGGTGAGGCAGGTGTTCGTGGCGATCCGGTAGAGCCAGGTCCGCAGCGACGCGCGCGTCTCGTCGTACCGATCGAATGCCCGCCAAGCCCGGACCAGGGTCTCCTGAAGGAGATCCTCCGCGTCGTGCACGGATCCGGCCATCCGGTAACAATGCGCCAGCAACTCCCGCTGAAAGGGCGCCGTCCGTACTTCGAAGTCCGCCGTGGTCACGGAACTCATCAAAGCACCCGCCAAGCTACCCCTGGTGGGGTGCGGGTCCGCCGACCGGAACAGCTGCGCGGCGCATCGGCACGATTCTGAGCCAGGTCGCACACCGCCACAGCCATCCGACCGGACCGTACCGGAAGCGCCGCAGCCAACACGCCATTGCGGGGACAGAGTGAACTGCTTCGTCACCCTGCGGTATCGCCGGCTCGGCGCGCCCGGTGACGTCATTCCCGCGGTGAGGTGCGCATCGGTCGGTAGCGGAGATGGGCGGTGAGGTCGGGATCATCACCGTCGCGCAGCAGCTGCACGACCTCGCCGCCGGGGTTGTCGTAGAAGCGGATGCCGTCGCCGAGCAGGACCGGCACGATGTGGATGTCGATCTCGTCGACCAGGCCCAGCTGGAGGAGCTGCCGGCCGATGTTCGCCGAGAGCACTTGGAGGTTCTTGCCCTTGGCCGCCTCCAGGCCGATCCGCACAGCCTCCTCCACAGAACAGTCGAGAACGGTGATGTCGTCGGTATGACGTGCGTCCTGAGGATGATGGGTGAGCATGAAGATCGGGCCATCCCACGCCCCGCCGTACGGACGGGCGTCACCGATGGCGCTGTCGAAGCCGTCACGCCCGCAGAGCACAGCACCGGTGGCCTCGATGTACTCCTGGACTATCCCGTCACGGTGGGTGGTACCTCGTGCCAAGAAGTCCATGCTGTGACCGGGTCCGGCAACGAAGCCGTCCAGCGACATCGAAAACGCAAGATGCAACTTCCCCGCGGCAGTCTGCGGCTCTGGATCATGCATTGATCTCTCCCCATCTCTTCGATATTGGATCGTCCTGAGCATTAAGACGAGCCAGCCCCCGAATACTCATCGGTCGGCAACCCACATCTGCTAGCTTCTCGGTGTCTCGGGGGAGACGACGAGCTGGGGGACGAAGATGCGCAAGAAGACAGTTGCACTGGTCGGGATCACCGCAGTACTGACCAGCTGGGGCCTGCAAACCACTCTGACCGCCCAAGCGGCGCAGGCGGTCGGCGCTGTGCAGATCGCCTGGGCTGACGTTGCCCAGGGGCAGCTCAAGATCACCTGGACCGAGAGCAGTCCTGTTGCCAACACAGTCCAGCTGAAGGCCGGCGCGCTCAAGCAACTCGGCACCACGTCAGCGGCGGAACCGAACGAGCTTCTGGTCCCCATCGGTGACCTCGGCAACAGCAGCGATCCCGCGGACCGGGTCAGCATCGTGGTCAGCGATCCCGGCGGCGGTTCCTCCGCATCGCCCGACTTCGACCGCTACCTCCCGCACCCGGACAAAGTGGCGATGACCACGAGTCCCGAAGGAGCGGCGCGCTGGACGATCTCCCCGGACCTGTCCGATGCCACCGCCGGTGATCCGCTGGATGTCGACGGTCTGACCCGGTACGACGTCGACCTACGGGAGCAAGGGAGTCCGCACTACTGCAACACCGTGGACCTGTCCGACTCCACCTCCACGACCGGCGTGATCCCCCGTCGGACCAGGCCGTACGCAGTGCACGTCCAGCCGCACAACGAGTGGGGCGTAGACCTGGCGTCCGCTGGTCCGTCGGGCTCGGTCACCACGAGCGCTTTGACGATCACCGCGCCGGCCGCAACGCAGTACGGGACAGTCACGACCATCACGGGCGGTATCGGCGAGTTCAGCTTG
>NZ_DASRXP010000419.1:0-2653 GCF_035687465.1 Kribbella sp. | reverse complement strand
ACGGAGGAGCTCCCGCGTCTGCTCGCGGAGAGCCCTGTAGGTGCTGGTGGTGTGACCGTGCTGCCCTACCTGTCGGAAGCGGGGGAACGAGCGCCCTTCGTCGACACTCGCGCCCGCGGCACGATCGACGGGATCTCGTTGTCGACGACCTCGGCGGATCTGGTTCGCGCGACCTGCGAGGGCATCGCCTACGCCGCTCGCCACTGCCTCGATGCGGCCGGTTGGACGGGACGGGTGACGGTCTGCGGTGGCGGCGCACGCAGTACCGAATGGACCCAGATCCTCGCCGACGTCCTCAATACCCCCTTACACACAACAGAAGCCTCCCAAGTAGCAGCCCGAGGCGCCGTAATAGCCGCCCACCGCGCAATGGCTCGTCCTGTTGAGGGGTGGGTTGCCGAGACCCGGCAGATCGACCCTGATGCTGGGCGGGCTGCTTTTTATGCCGAGGGTTATGCGCACTATCTCCGCCGGATCGAGTTGGCTCGCCCGCGCTGGGCTGATCCGGCTCCTCTCAGTTGATCAGGAGTTCGATGAGAACCGTCACCACCTTGCTGGCCGGCGACCACTTCGTCCGGAACGAGTTGCTGGCCGACTCGCTGTCCAAACTCGCGGACGTCAGCTTCGACTTCCGGCGGATCACCTTGCCTTGGCCGCTCACGCCGTACGGGCGGGTGGCGGAGGTGGACGAGGCGAGCGACGCCGAGGATCAGCTCATCGAGGCGCTGGACGGGGTCGAGCTGGCGATCACCCAGATGGGCCCGTTCACCGAGCGGGTGCTCGACCACGCGCCCGACCTCCGTTTCCTGGTCTGCTGCCGCGGCGGCCCGGTCAACGTCAACGTGCAGGCGGCAATCAAGCGCGGCATCATCGTCTCCTCGACGCCGGGACGGAACGCGATCGCCGCCGCCGAACACGCCGTCACGTTGATGCTCGGTGCCCTGCGCAACCTTCCCAGGCTGCAGCGCACGCTGGAGGAGGGCGAGTGGCGCAGCGACCTCTACGCGTACGACGAATGTGGTTCCGAACTAGAGGGCGCTACCGTCGGCCTCATCGGCTACGGCGCGATCGGCCGCCGGGTGGCGCGGGTGATGCTCGCCTTCGGAGCCCACGTCCTGGTGGTCGACCCCGCGATCGACCCGGTCGCTCCACCGGATGGCACTGAGGCCGTCGGGCTCGACGAACTACTCCGCCGCTCCGACGTCGTCAGCCTGCATGCTCGGCTGACGGACGACACGCGCGGCATGATCGGCGCCGAACAACTCGCCCTGCTGCCGCGCGGCGCAGTACTGGTGAACACGGCACGTGGCGGCCTGCTCGACTATGAGGCAACAGTCGACGCGCTGGAGTCTGGTCAGCTGGGAGCCGCGGCGTTCGATGTGTTCCCGGCCGAGCCGGTGCCTGCCGACGCCCGCCTGCTGCAGGCGCCGAACGTGGTCATGACGCCGCACCTCGCCGGTGCCACCCGCCAAACCGCCCACCGCGCGGCGTCCATCGCAGCCGAGGCCGTCGCCGCCTATCTGGCTGGACGGAACCCTGTTGGCCTGGCTCAGTGATCATCACTGGCCACCGCGGAGCTCTCGGTTCCGAACCGGAGAACACCCTGCGGTCCTTCCACCGGGCGGTCGCCGACGGCTGCGACGAGGTCGAGCTGGACTTGCGATCCACCGCGGACGATGAGCTCGTCGTGATGCACGACGCGACAGTCGACCGGACCACCTCGGGCTCGGGCGCGGTGTCGGAACTGACTCTCGCCGAGCTGAAGTCGCTCGACGCTGGGCTAGGTGAGCAGGTCCCGACCTGGGCCGAGACGGTGAAGGCTGTGGACATCCGCTTCCAGGCAGAGGTCAAGGCCGCCCGTGCTGTCCCCTTGCTGGTCGCCTCCCTGCAGGCCGATCCAGCATTGGCCGCCCGGACGTTGGTGACGTCCTCTTATGCCGACATCCTGCTCGCCATCCGCCAGGCGATGCCGACCGCCTCAACAGGCCTGATCTTCGGCCGAACCCCAGGGGTAGAAGAGGTCCTGTCCCTGATCAAAGCAGCCCAGGCCGGTACTGCGCTCTGCGGCATCGCCGGCCTGACTCCCGAGGCAGTAACCACACTCCACACCCACGGCTTGGCCGTCACCGCGTGGCCCGTCCCTGACGTTGAAACCTTCGCCCAGGCGCTCACTCTTTCCGTAGACGGCATCACCACGGATTACCCCCACCGCCTACGGCTCCGCGTTCCGTAGTACGAGACAGTGCTCTGGCTCACACTCCAGATGTGCAGAATTGTTCTTACATGGCCGGGAAATGTGTGATTGCCTTGGTTCATGAGCATCAGCATCGGTGTGGTCGGCGCCGGCCAGTTCGCCCCTTCGTTCCTCCGCCTCTGGACCGCGCATCCCGACGTCTCGGACGTCCGGTTGACCGACGTCCTGCCGGACCGGCTGGCCGAAGTGGCCGAGCACCAGGGCGTGTCGATCACGTACCAGTCGTTCGAGGAGATGCTCGCGTCCGACGTCGATGCCGTCGCGATCTTCACCCAGCGCTGGCTGCACGGCGAGATGGCGATCCAGGCGCTCGAGGCCGGCAAGCATGTCTATTCGACCGTCCCGATGGCGATCGAGGCGGACCAGATCGCGCGCATCATCGAGCTGGTCAAGGAGACC
>NZ_DASRXP010000418.1:0-3163 GCF_035687465.1 Kribbella sp. | reverse complement strand
CCGGGGTGTAGATCATCGCGGTGGTGGTCAGGGGAGTGCCGGTCCAGTTGGCGGCTGCGAGTGAGCCTGTGAGTACGTGATCGAGCGAGGGCGTGTTGGCGATTGCGGACGTCAGGGCCTCAGGTCCGGCAGGGGAGATCCAGCCTGAGACTTGGCTGTTGCGGGAGAAGCCGAAGTCTGTGCTCCAGCGGCGGAGGAGTGCTGCCCAGTCCGGGACGGTGGCGACGGCGGGGAAGGATCGGGTCAGGAGCTCCTCGGATTCCAGGAGTTTGATCACTCGGGCGATCGAGCCGGCCGAGACCTCGGTCAACGCCACCAGGTCGCGAGTTGTCCAGGAGCCGCCGAAGTCGAGCAACGCTCGGACGACCTTGGCTGCCGCACTTCCCGTCAACGTGTCCGGGGGACGACCAGGACCACGCCACGGGTCGCGGTCGGCGCCGCGGTCGGCGATGAACAGACCTGGGCGGGGCAGGCTCAGGCGGATGTTGCCGGTGACGTCGGCGTAGGAGAGGCCGGCGTTCGTCAGCCGGGCTCGCACCGGTGCGGATAAATACCTGGCGAGGATCAGGCCGCCCGCACCCGAGGCGAGCATCTTCCGTTGCAGCTTGTCGCGGCGTGGGGCGACGTCGCGACCCGTGAGCTCCGCCAGTTCGAGCTCGGTGACCAGGCCGGTCGAGGTGCCGTCGGGCGCGGTGACCACGAGGTGCTCGTCAGTCAGTTGCCGGGTCGGTTTGGTCATGACTGGGTCGATCCGCCAGCCGGCCGGGAGGCGATCCGCGATGACGGCGAGGGCACGAGCCCGGAGCTCAGCATCGGTTTCCGGAGGATCGGCCTCGTGCACGGCGACCACCTTTCTGGGGAGACGGCTGGGTCAGCGGCGGAGACGCCGTACAGGGGTTGGGGCAGCGGGGCAGGGCGGGGCAGATGGGCAGATCAGACGGGTTTGTGGAGCGGAGCCAGGCGGAGGGTGGTGACCGGCGTCCATTGGTACATGCGGTGGTCCCGGTTGAGGTCGATGAGGGACAGCGAGGTGATGGTGAGGGCAGTGCTGTGGCCGGGAGCCGCTGCGAGTTGGTTGCGGAGGGGTGCTGCGGGGGCAGCGTCGGTGAAGTAGCCGAGGGAGATGTGGGGATGGAGCTCTGGGAGTTCCGGGATGGCGTCGGGACCCCAGACGTCGGCGATCGCCGTACGGACGGCGTCGCGGAGGCGTTGCAGGGGCTCGACCGGGCGGACCGGGAGTTGGACGGTTTCGAGGTCGAGCAGGGCCGGGCCGATCGTCACCGGGATCGGACTGAAGCCGGCCAGGCGGAACTCGGCCGCTTCGATGATGGCGTCCAGATCTCGCTGGTCGACGCGATCGGTGAAGCCCAGGCCTTGCAGCGTGAGGTGGATCCACTCGAGGGGGACCGGGGCGAGACCCGGCATGCCAGCGAGGACGGGTTGGTAGGCGGCGACCAGGTCGGCGGCCTCGGGATGCTGCGCGAAGGTGAGGTGCCAGGTGTAGAAGGAGCGGCCCTCGCGCCAGCCCGGGCGCCAGTGCCAGTGGTCGCGGACTTCGTCGGACATGTCTGTCTCCGTTCAGTCGATCCGGCCGCGCGCGGTGGCGGGGCGACGGACGAACTCGCGGATGCCTTCGTGCATCGCGCGGGCTTTGGATTCGGTGGTGTAGCGCTCGGTCCGGGTGATCGCGGCGACCTCGCTGATCCGGTGGATCAACGGGCGCACCCGGTACTCCGTCGGGGTGGCGAGCACGGCGGCAAGGGTTTCCGCCGCACCGTCCAGTTCGCCGAGCTCCAGATGGGCCTTGACCTGCTGCAGCCGGACCATCCGCTCGGAGCCGTAGTTGCGTTCCGCATGCGGGGCCGCCTCGAACAGCGCGACTCCCCGATCGGCATGGTCCAGCGTGTACTGCGCTTCGCCGAGTGCGAGGTGTGCGTCGGACCAGAGGCCCTCGGCGCGTTCCGGCGTACAGAGGAAGGGGCCGCCGAGCTCTAGCCCGCCTGGGCGGGTCACTGCACGCTTCGCTGCGTTCAGGGCGTCCCGGGCAGCGTCGACGCGACCAGAGCGGGCCAGGTCGACTGCAGCGGCGCTGGCGAGGAACAGGCCGGACGAACCGACTGCGTACTGCAGTCCGTCCTCGGCGAAGCGGACTGCGCCGGCGAAGTCGTCCTGCCAGAAGGCGGTCGTGTGCTGGGTCGCCCGCACCCAGGCACGGAGCTCGTTGTCGCCGGATGCCTCGGCGCAGGCCCAGGCCGTGCGGGTATGGCTCTCCGCGACGTCCGCACGGCCGAGGTCCACCGACATCCAGGCGAGCAACGTCAGCGCCCAGCCGGCCGCGGCGTACAGGTCTCTGGTCTGGCCCGGTGGCTGCCGGCCGGTCAGCAACCGGAAGGCGCGGTCGCGGATGGCCCGGCTGCGCAGGAAGAGCGGCTTGGTCGGCACCTTGAGGTAGTTCTGCGCGATCCGCCGGATGTCGGCGTGCAACTGCTCGACGGTGAGGCCGCCGACGTTCGACTCCTCGGCCAGGGTGAGCAGCGCGATCGACTGGTCGCCGGCCTCGACCAGCTCGTCCTCCAGCCCGATCGTCGAGCAGGCATTCAGGTCCAGGTCCAGCGCGGACCCGTTGCCGGGCGGGGCGAAGCCGAGCTCGTTGTCTCCCGCAACGTTCAGGACATGCCGCAGGCCGGACCGGTACGCCGCGCCCGGCCAGCGGACGGCACCGCGCTCGAGCTTGGCGATGTAGTGCCCGTCCAGCTCGTACTTGATCTCGGTGGTGTCCCACAGCCAGGCGCAGACGGCCTCCGCGAGCTCCGCGCGGGACATGTGCTCACCCGGCGCGCGCCGCGAGGGCGTCCGCTCCCGTGCGGCTCGCAACAACCCGTTGACGTCTGACATGCCGGTAACTGTAGGTGTCCGAACACCCTCCGCGACGGGCGAAACGACCCCTGTGGACGACCTGCCCCAGGTTGCCCCGAGATGCCCCGAATCCCTGCCCCGCTTGGAGGTCCGATCAGGCCGCGAAGTGCATTTCACCGGCCGGCTGGAGGTGGCCGGTAGGGTCCGGGGGTGGCTGATGAAGCGGTGACGACCTTGCATGCGGAGTTGGTGAGGTTCGGGGAGGCCGAGGAGGGGATCGCGTTGCTGGAGACCTTCCTCGAGGTGG
>NZ_DASRXP010000417.1:0-8936 GCF_035687465.1 Kribbella sp. | reverse complement strand
CCGGGCGTAGCTGCGTCCTTCCCTGGTCGTGGTGAGGTGTGTCAAGGGTCGAACTCGTTCGAGCCCGAAGGGCCGCGAAGCGCCCTTGACTCACCTCACCACGACTAGCAAACTCACGCAGCCCGGCGACGCGAACCACATGCACCTACCCACCAACCAACAACTCGCGGTTCAGCAGTAGGGCGGGTTGCTGGTGACGGCTGTGGCTACTCGGAGGAAGAGGCAGAAGAGGCGGTAGAGGTCGAGCATCGGGGCCTCGACGGTGACTGTGCGGTCGTCACGTTTGTGGACGCCTGGGATCGCCGGGAGGTGGGACGCGACCGAGGCCGACTGCCAGCGGACGGTGAGCCGACGGACCGCATTGCTGGGGGTCGGCGCCTGCGGCAGGGTGCGGAGGGCCGTTTCGGTGGTCGTCTCAATGGTGGCGCGGGCTTCAGCGACTGGCACCAACTGCGCGGCGAAGCGGTCCTTGGCGTACTTGACGGCCACCGTGGAAACACCCGGATCCCAGGCCTTCATCTCGGCGCAAGCGGTGTCGTCGCCGGTGAGCAGCGCGACAGGGACGCCCAGCGAGGCGGCTGCCGCGTGCAGCATGCCGATCTCGCCCACCGGTTCGTCGTCCAGCCAGATGTCCTCGATCTCGTGACCCATGAAGCTGTGACTCAGTACGCCGAGCACGCCGGCCCGCGAGTGGAATCCGACGCAGAGTGCGACCTCGTACTCCGCGGTCAGGCCCTCGATCATCCCGAGCGGCTTGGGACGGCCCTTGATCAGCGCGGCCCGAGGGTCGAGCAGGTCGGGCAGCAGGTTGCGCATCGGTCCGTGCGCGTCGTTCACCAGGACGGACGTGGCGCCGGCTTGGTAGGCGCCGCGGATCGCGGCGTTCACGTCCTCGGTCATCATCACCCGGCCGCGTTCGTAGTCCCGGCCCGGTGGCTGGACGTCGTCGGAGTCGACCAGTCCGGTGATGCCTTCCATGTCCGCGCTGATGTAGACCTTCAACCCTCTGCCTCCCGGAGACGCTTTGAGTTCGCAGCGTATGTTCTGACGTGTGAGCGCCTCCGCGCAGGTCAGCGCGTGGCGGCCCGCGGTGCGCGGCGTCGTCGAGGTCCTGCACGCGTACTTCCCGTCGCATGCCTACCCCAGTCACACCCACGACGCGTGGACCGTGCTGATCGTCGACGAGGGCGCGGTCCGGTACGACCTGGATCACCGCGAGCACGGCCTCGCGCAGGCCCAGGTGTCTCTCTTGCCGCCGAATGTGCCCCACGACGGGCGTTCCGTCCGGCCCGAGGGATTCCGTAAGCGGGTGCTTTACATGGAGCCGGATCGCCTGGGCGGCGACGGTCTGGTCGGCGCGGCCGTGGACCGCCCCGAGTTCGTCGATCCCGTACTACGAACGCGGATCCACCAGTTGCACGGAGTACTGGCTGATGGGCGCGAGGAATTCGAGGCGGAGAGCCGGCTGACGTTGATCGAGGAGCGGCTGCAGCAGCAACTGCGCAATCGAGTGGTGGAGCCGCCGGACCGCCGGGACGCTGGAGTGGCGAGCCGGTTGCGGGAGGTGCTCGACGGGCATCTGCCGACCGGGATCACGTTGGACGAGGCGTCGAAGTTGGTGCACGCGCATCCGGCGCACCTGGTGCGGGCGTTCAGCCGGGAGTACGGGATGCCGCCGCACCGCTATCTGACCGGCCGCCGGGTCGACCTGGCCAGGCGCTACCTGCTCGACGGGCGCCCACCAGCCGAGGTCGCGGGCCTGGCCGGCTTCTACGACCAGTCACACCTGAACCGCCACTTCCGCAAGATGCTCGGCGTGACCCCGACCCAGTTCACCAGACCGTGAACTTCAGACTTTGACGTCGGGCTTGGTTCGGGTCGCCTTGTAGGCGCGGTAACCCCAGGTGCCGAGCAGGGCGGCGATCAGCAAGTTCACGATGATCAGCACGGTGTGCGCGACGTAGTACCCGGTCGGGCGGCCAGAGGTGCCGGCCAGGTTCTTGATGAAGGTCACATAGGTGACGACGTTCCAGATGGCGATGCCGATCAGGACCAGTGCGTGCTTGCGTTCGAGTCTCACTCACTCATTGTCCACCCGTACTGCGTAGCGGGGCGGCCGCGCCTCACTCGGCCGCCCCGAGCGAGGGGCGAGCTCTCTACGTGCACCGAGGCTGAATCATGCCGACCGGGCCGGGCAAGGCCTTAGAAGCTACTGGCGGGTCACTACAAGGGTTAACCTTCAGCGGGACGCGAGGTCGGGGCCACCGCGGTCAACTGTGCGTAGCAGTTGGGTGCGGTTCGCGACACCGAAGCGGCGGTAGAGGCGGGTGAGTTGCGACTCGACCGCCTTGACGCTGAGGTAGAGGGCAGCCGCGATCTCACGGTTGGTGGAACCGTCCCGGACCATCGCGACGATCTGCAGCTCGTTGTCGGTGAGCTCGGACGGCTGCCGGCTCCGGCTCGGTACGTCGAGCCGCGCCAGCTCGGTCTCCGCCACCTCACGCCAGGCCGGAGCGCCGTAGCTCTCGAACTGCTCGATCGCGTCGAGGAAGGCGGTCCGCGCCACCGAACGGCGACGGGCCTGCCTCGCCACCCGGCCGCGGGTCAGTTCGCAGCGGGCGAGGTCCAACGGGTAGATGTGATCGCCGGCCGTGTTGACGGTCTTTTCCAGCAGGTCCAGGGCCGCCGCCGGATCGCCTTGTTTGGCGATCAGCAGAGCCTCGGACCGGGCCAGCCCGACCCGCACGACCTCGCGGTCCAGGGTCTCGGCCCGCTCACGGATCTCGGCGATCAGGGCCGCGGCATCATCCAGCCGTCCGGCCCCGACCAGGGCCTCCGCGTAGTCGGCGTGCCAGGGAATCACGGCCGGATCGAACGGCATCGCCGCCTCGCCGGAGTCCGCGATCGCGTCGAACGCCTCGACCGCGCGCTGCGGGTCGCCGGTCAGCACGCCCACCAGGCCGACACTTGCCAGCGCCGGACCGGTCCACTCGTCGTTGCCGACCGCCCGCACCGCTTCCAGCGCGGCATCGGCGAGCACCCGCGCGGCCGTCGCAGTACCGCCGACCCACTCGGCCCGGCTCGCGATCACCATGCCGACCTCGGGCTCGTCGCCCAGGTCCTGCATCAGCTGGAGGCATTCGTGCCCGGCTGCGAGGGCGTCAGCGCCCCTGCCGCTGCGCTCGTAGATCGCGGTCGCGGAGATCAGGATCCCGGCCAGCCAGCGGATCGCGCCGCCCGCCCGCACCTCGTCGACCAGCGCGGAGATCCCCGCGATCGCCTCGTCGGTCCGGCCCAGGAAGAGCTCGCGCATCGCGCCCATCTGCCGGGCATGCACGACGGTCTTGGTCAGCGGCAGCCCGATCGCGAGCTCGGCCGCCTGGGAGAGCAGCCGGTCGGACGCGACCCCGCCACCGACCGCGATCTCGACCGGGTTCGCCGCGCTCAGCGCATCCACCAGAATCTCGGTGTCGCCGCACTTGCGAGCCAGCTTCTCCGCGATCCGGGCGTCTTCCCGCGCCTCGTCGAGCCGCCGGTCGAAGTACGCGCTGTGGCTGCGGATGATCCTGACCTTGGCCTCGAGCCGGTCGTCGCCGACGGCTGCCTCGAAGGCCTCGGCGAGCAGTTCGATCCGGCGGTCGCGCTCGGGCCACGCCGCGTCCACGAGCAGCAGCAGCGCCGGCACCTTCACCTCCGGACGGGTCGCGACCTGTACCGCGAAGCGCGCCATCTCGGCGGACTCCACCAGATGACCGGCCGCGGCAGCGTCGTCCGCGGCCCGGGTGAGACGCCGGGCCCGGTCGTCCGGCTGGTCCGCCGGAGTGCGCTCGGCGGCGAGTCGCCACAGGGTCGCCGCGGTGCCGAGCGCTCCACGGCCACCGGCGGTCGCGGCGGCCTCCTCGATGGTGGCGGCCAGGTCCGCATCCGCCTCCTGGGTCGCCAGGGCCCGGTGCCTCGCGTTCTCGACCGGCTCTTCGACCACGGCAGCCAGCTGTGCGTGCGCCTGCCGACGAGCCGCGGACGTCGCCTCGGCGTACACGAACTCCCGGAGCAGCGGGTGGGAGAAGCGCAGCCGCTCGGAGGAGATGTCGATCAGCCCCAGGTCCTCGGCCTCGGCGAGTGCGGCGTCGATCGGCCTGCCGATGGACTGCGCGAGCTGGACGGTGGTCGGGCGCGGGGAGGACGCGGCATGCAGGAGTAGTTCGTGAGTGGCCGGGCTGAGGTCGGCTAGGCGGTCCCCGAGCAGGGTCTTCAGGCGGCTCGACACCGGCAGGGGGTCGTTCGGCGAGACGCCTTGCGGGTGCCGCAGTACGGCGCGGCCCAGCTCTAGCGCCATGAACGGGTTCCCGGCGCTCGCGGCGTGGATCCGTCGCGCAGTACGGACCGGGAGTGGGCTGGACAACCTGTTGCGGAGGAGAGCCAGTACGTCGGGCTCCGTGAGCGGGGGTACTTCCAGCTGCAGCAGGGGGTCCGGGCATGCCTCTGCCATCGCCGGGAGATCCCCGTCGGCCACCTGCTCAGTGGCGAGCATGTGCACGCCTTCGGTCAGCCTGCGCGCGCAGAACGTGAGCACTTCGAGGCTGGACGGGTCCACCCACTGGATGTCGTCCACGACGAGCAACACCGGCCCGGACGCCGCCAGGCGCCGCAGTACGTGCAGGACCGCGAGGCGGACGGCCAGCTCGTCCCGGACGGTGTCGGGGGCGCTGGCCTTGAGCAGGGCGACCTCGAGCGGTTGCCGGAGGTGGTCAGGGAGCACCTGCCAGGCGAGCTCGAGCTGGTTCGAAAGGAGATCGAGGAGCGTGACGTAGGGCAGGCCGGCCTCGCTCTGGGAGGGCGCCGCGCTCAGCACCCGGCAGCCGGCTCGGGTCCGGTCGGCCACGAGGGCGCGGCCCAGGGCGGACTTCCCGATCCCTGTCGGCCCGTAGAGCAGCACGCTGCCACTGGTCTCGAGCTGCTTCCGCGCACGCTCGACCAGTCCGGTGCGCCCGACCAGCTCGTCGTCAGTCATGGATCCACATTCTCCCCGAAGGATTACATTCGCCCACATCACAGTCGAGTGCCAATGGACACGGCGAGTGTCACACATCGAAACTCGTCCGCCACCACCTCGTTACCCATCTGTTCACGCCACGTGGCGTTCACCACTGCGCACTCCCCCGGCGTGTCGCCCGCCAGCAATCCATTTCTTGGCGCGGCGGTTCGCTGGGGCTCGTGTGGTTCGGGGGTTCATGGGTGTGGGTAGCTCGCGGGTGGGTGTGGTGGTTCGCGTCGCCGGGCTGCGTGATGGTGCCAGTCGAGGTGGTGGGTATCAAGGGCGCTTCGCGGCCCTGCGGGCTCGAACAAGTTCGACCCTTGACACCCACCACCTCGACCAGGGAAGGACGCAGCTACGCCCGGAGCCGCTGGGAAGTACGGCCACAGTCCGGGGGATCCAAATGCCCCGGCAACCGGCGAACCCTGCGGAACCCGGCCTGGATCGATCCGTAAGTGGGGGGTACCTCCGCGAACGGCGGGTTATCCCCGGGCCTAACCGGGGAGAACCCGCCGTAGGTAGGGGTACCCCACCTGCGGCGTGCCCGCCGGGTCGATGGGCACCACCTGGCGGAATACGCGCACCACCAGGCGGTCCAACCAGGAGTCCAACTGGCCGATAGCGGGTTGTGCGACCGATAGCGCCCTAAAGACCGGCATCGGTCGAACGGCCCGGCAGCGGGCTGCTCGCCTGCTGGGCCGATAGCGGGTTGTGCGACCGATAGCGCCCTGAAGACCGGCATCGGTCGAACGGCCCGGCAGCGGGCTGCTCGCCTGCTGGGCGGTCGCGGGTTGTTCGACTGATAGCGCCGGGGCCGGCGTCGGCTGCACAGACACGGCACCAGTGCCTAGCCGGACGGCGCGAGCTGGGTCAGGTTAGGAAGGCTCGGAGGAGGGCGGCGGTGCCGGCTAGGTGTTCTTGCATGGTGCGGCGGGCGGTGGTGGGGTCGGCGGCGAGGATGGCGTCGACTATGGCCTGGTGTTGTTCGTCGGAGTGGACGATGTTGCGTTCGAGTAGCGGGATGGCGTCGAGCAGGGCGTTCAGGCGCATCCGGACGTCTGCGACCGCCGAGGTGAGGGAGGGTGAACCGCTGACCTCGGCGATGGCGAGGTGGAGGCGGGAGTCCATCCGGCGGTAGTCGGGGAGCTTGGCGGCGGCGGTACCGGCGAGGCTGCCGCGGAGGTGGTCGCGTTCCTCGGGGCTCAGCTCGCGGGATGCCGCTGCCTCGGCCGCGCCGACTTCGAGGGCGGAGCGGAGTACGAGTGCGTCCTCGAGGCCGCTGCCGAGCTCGCGGGCGAGGCGTTTGGCGCCGATCCGGCGGGGTTTGGGGAGGCGCTCGTTGACGAAGGTACCGCCGTACCGGCCGCGGCGGGATTCGACGTAACCGGATTCGGTGAGTGCGCGGATCGCCTCGCGGAGGGTGACGCGGGAGACGGACAGGCGGCCGGCGAGGTCGCGCTCGGACGGCAACCGCTCGCCGGGGCCGACGACGCCGAGCTTGATTGCCTGCAGCAACCGCTCGACGGTCTCCTCGAACGGGTTGCCGGCCCGAACCGGGCGGAACAGAGCCTCATCAGCCCGCGACACCCCGTCGACCTGCTCAACCATCCGCCACCCACCTCCCGCTCTTCATCACCCTACGACCCCGTACTACGAACCTCCTGCCGAACGCGGGCGGTGCGCTCCACGTCGCTTTCATTCGCCCCCTTCACCCCACGTGCGGCGTGTCTTGCTGGTGACCGTTGCATCAGGGTGAAAAGGGGGCGAATGAAAGTAGGTGGTGGTTGGGGTTGGGGTTGGGTTAGACCGGGGTTACGTAGGCGGCGGAGATTCCGCCGTCGACGAGGAAGGTGTTGGCGGTGATGAAGGAGGAGTCGTCGCTCGCCAGGAAGGCGACGGCGGCGGCGATCTCTTCGGGTTCGCCGAAGCGGCCCATCGGGACGTGGACGAGCCGGCGCTCCGCGCGCTCGGGGTCGGTGGCGAAGAGTTCCTGCAGCAGCGGGGTGTTCACCGGCCCCGGGCACAGCGCGTTGACCCGGATCCCCTGCCGGGCGAACTCGACCCCGAGTTCCCTGCTCATCGCGAGCACGCCGCCCTTCGACGCGGAGTACGAGATCTGTGAGGTGGCGGCGCCCATCACCGCGACGAACGAGGCCGTGTTGATGATGGAGCCCTTGCCCTGGCGCTGCATGTAGGGGATGGCGGTCTTGCAGCACAGGTACACCGAGGTCAGGTTGACCTCCTGGACCTTCCGCCACGCGTCGAGACCAGTCTCCAGGATCGAGCCGTCCTCCGGCGGCGAGATGCCCGCGTTGTTGAACGCGATGTCGACGGACCCGAAGGCGTCGTAGGCCTGGCGGAACAGGTTCTCCACCTCGGTCTCGCTCGTCACGTCGGTCGGCACGTACAGCCCGCCCACCTCGTCCGCGGCTGCCTTGCCCGCGGCCGGGTCGAGGTCGCCGATGACGATCTTCGCCCCCTCGGCCGCCAGCCGGCGGACGCTGGCCAGGCCGATCCCGCTGGCGCCACCGGTCACCACCGCGACCCGGCCGGCCAGTCGATGAGCGTTCACGTCTGTCATGGGATTCAGTCCTCCGGTTCAGATGTCAGAGATGAAGATGTTCTTGGTCTCGGTGAACGCGTCCAGCGCGTCCGGCCCGAGCTCGCGACCGAGCCCGGACTGCTTGTAGCCGCCGAAGGGCGTCGAGTACCGCACCGACGAGTGCGAGTTCACCGACAGGTTCCCGGCCTCGACCCCGCGGCTGACGCGCAGCGCGCGCCCGATGTCGCGGGTCCAGATCGAGCCGGACAGCCCGTACTGCGAGTCGTTGGCGATCCGCACCGCGTCAGCCTCGTCCTCGAACGGCACCACCGCGACCACCGGACCGAAGATCTCGTCCCGCACGGCCGGCGCATCCGGAGCCGCCGGGGTGAGCACGGTCGGCGGGAACCAGAATCCCGGCCCGTCGGGCGCAGTACCGGTGAATGCGACGTCCTGCTGCACATAGGCAGCGACGCGCTCGCGTTGTTTCGCGGAGATGAGCGGACCCATCTCGGTCTGCGGATCACTGGGGTCGCCGACCTTGAAACCCTTGACCGCGGGCTCGAGCAACTCCAGGAACCGGTCGTAGGCCGACCGCTCGACCAGGATCCGCGACCGCGCGCAGCAGTCCTGACCGGCGTTGTCGAACACCCCGTACGGCGCCTGCGCGGCCGCCTTCTCCAGATCGGCATCCGCGAAGACGATGTTCGCGGACTTGCCCCCGAGCTCCAGCGTCACCCGCTTCACCTGGTCCGCACACCCGGCCATGATCTGCTTGCCGACCCCGGTGGACCCGGTGAACACGACCTTCCGCACTGCGGGGTTGGTGACGAACCGTTGTCCCACCACGGTCCCCGCCCCCGGCACGATCTCCAATACGCCCGGCGGCAACCCGGCCTCCAACGCAAGCTCCCCCAACCGCACCGCGGTCAATGGAGTCAACTCAGCAGGCTTCAGTACTACGGTGTTCCCGGCTGCTAGCGCCGGAGCGAATCCCCAACCGGCGATCGGCATCGGGAAGTTCCACGGCACGATGATGCCGACCACGCCCAGCGGCTCGGCGAAGGTGAGGTTGATGCCTCCGGCAACGGGTATCTGCTTCCCGAACAACCGCTCGGGCGCCGCGGAGTAGTAGTTGAGGACGTCGCGCACGTTGCCCGCCTCCCAGCGAGCATTGCCGATGGTGTGCCCGGCATTCTCCACCTCCAGCGCCGCGAGATTGTCCAGATCCGCATCGACGGCGTCGGCGAACCTCCGCAGCAGTCGACCGCGATCCGCCGGAGTCACCTCACGCCAGCTTCCGAAGGCGGCTGATGCCCGAGCGATCGCTTGGTCGGTCTCGTGCTCCGAGGCCAGTTC
>NZ_DASRXP010000416.1:0-5332 GCF_035687465.1 Kribbella sp. | reverse complement strand
AGGCTCATCCCCGGTTTGCCGGCGACATAGCCGGTGATGCGCTGCATCCAGGTGATCACGGGGTGGACATCGCTCTCGACGAGGTGGCCAAGCGGGCGGGGGTCGGCATCGCGACCCTCTACCGCCACTTCCCGACCCGGGAAGCGCTGATCACCGGCGCCTACGTCCGCGAGGTCGAGCGGTTCTGCGACGGGGTCGAGGACCTGCTGGCGAAGATGCCCGCGGACCAGGCACTGATCACCTGGATGCAGCGCATCACCGGCTATGTCGCCGGCAAACCGGGGATGAGCCTGGCCCTGAAGTCGATCGTGATGTCGACGGACGCGGTCGCGCTGGAGGCGAGCCATGAGCGGATCTTCGCCGCTGTCCGACTGCTGGTGACCGCCGGCGTGGACAGCGGCGTCATCCGCTCGGACGTCCTGCCGGAAGACGTCGCTGGGGCGCTGAGCGGGATCAGCCTGACCACCGGCCAGCCCGGTTCGCGGGAGCGCGCCAACCGGCTGGTCGTCCTCTTCGTCGACGGCCTCCGCCACGGCGCCCCCAACGCCGACCAGTCCTCCGGAACCCTCTGACCCGGCGTACCGCAGACTTGGGCCATGACGATCAGGTACGGCGGAGCCGGGGTGCGGGTGGTCGGGGACGGACTGGTTCTGCGCGAGTGGGAGCGCGGTGATCTGGCCGCGATGGTGGAGTTGTTCGACGACCCGGACGTGGCGTTCCGGACGCCGCTGGCATCGCCCTTCGACCTGACCGCGGCCGAGGCCTATCTCGAGCTGGCCCAGACCGAGAACGGGCGGATCCAGCTCACGATCACCACAGATGGCGCACGCCCATTGGGTGAGGTGCTGCTCAACCAGAACACGGGAAGCATGGGGTACGCCGTGGGACCCGCCTACCGGGGCAAGGGTCTGGCAGCGCGGTCGCTGAAGCTACTCACCGACTACGCGCACGAGGTCGCCGACCTGGCCCGCGTCTACCTGGAGATCGAGCCCGACAACCAGGCCAGCGCAGGCGTCGCCCGCCGAGCCGGCTTCCACCTCACCGACCTCCCACCGAATCTCGTGATGGACAAGGGCCGCGAAGTCTCGCTCCTCACCTGGGAACACCTGAGCTAGAGCTCCAGGTACCAGTCGTTGCAGGTCATCCAGTGACCCTTCGGGTACTCGAACTCCCTCGCCCCCAGCAAGCTGAAGCCCGCCCTGCGGCAGAGGGCGTTCGAGGCACTGTTGTCGACCCCCGGGTAGGCATGCAGCGTCCGATGCGAGCCTTGCGCCGCAGCGGCCTTCGCTACCTCGACGATCGCCGCTGTCGCGATCCCTTTGCCCTGATGCTCCGGAAGGATTGCCCAGCCGGTCTCCCAGACCGTCTCGCCGCCCTCCTCGTGTTCCCAGTAGCCGATGGATCCCGCGTGAAACCCGTCGTCGGTGACGATGACGTACATCTGGCCGGCCGGCGAGCTCTCGACGTACCGGCGGTGCCGGTCGAGCAGTTTCTCTTCACTCTCAGGCCCACCCAGGAATGCCGTCATCTCCGGGGCGTTGCAGCGCTCGAGGATCCAGAGGTCGCCCTCGGACCACTTCGCCAGGTGCACCACTTCAGGTCCGTCGGGCTTTGACGGCGAGGGCGTGGGGGATGGGGATGTCGCCTGGCTCCTCGAAGCGCTCGATGGTCAGACCGGTGCGGAGGAAGGCGTTCAGGAAGTCGGCGAGCGGGACGTGCCGCATGCCGACCCGGCGGCGGATGCCGTCTTCGCCCCACCACGGCGCAGGCTCGTGCCAGCCCGTCTGCCGGTACGTGGGGTGGATCAGCCTGCTGCCGTCCTCGTTGTAGACGACGTGCGGGCCGTTGAAGCAGGGATGCACCCCGTAGCTGATCAGGGTGCCGCCAGGTCGCAACACCCTGGTCGCCTCGCGCAGGGAACCGTCGAAGTCCTCCAGATCGGTCGAGGTCCAGAGGGCCATCACCGTGTCGAAGGAGCCGTCCGCGAACGGGAGGTTGGACGCGTCCGCCTCGATCAGCGGTCCGTCGGACCTGGTCCGGGCCAGCCGGAGCTGGTCTGCCGAGAAGTCCACGCCGACGATCTCGCGGCCGCTCTCCCGGATGGTGAAGAAGTTCCGGCCGGTCCCGCAGCCGATGTCCAGACATGGCCCGCTCCCGGGCCCGAGCAACTCCAGCAGGCCGGGCTGATGGGTCTCGGGCTCCTGCACGAAGCGGGCGTCGTACCAGTCGGCCAATCCGTTGTAGCGAGCGATCATTTCGGCCTCCCCAGTCGGCGAAACCCCAGCCTATCCAAGCGCGGCCAAGCCCTCACTTAGGTCGGGAAGGTAACCAGGCGGTAGTCTTTGCCGACGCTCTCTTTAAGTTTGGAAGGTCCACTGTGGGTTCGGTAATCAAGAAGCGCCGTAAGCGTATGGCGAAGAAGAAGCACCGCAAGCTGCTGAAGAAGACGCGGGTGCAGCGCCGCAAGCTCGGCAAGTAGCAGTTCCTGCCGCTCTGGCTAGCAGAGCGGCGTGTAGATGGAGTTGCTGTCTGGCTGGGGGTACTCGTGGCACAGGTAGTGATGGTTACCGGCGTCTCCCGGGACGCCGGTGCTCGTTGTGCCCGCCGCCTGGCAGCCGATCCCGGAATCGCTACCGTGATCGGCATCGACGTGGTGCCGCCCCGGGCCGAGCTCGGAAGAGTCCGGTTCGTCCGGGCGGACATCCGTAACCCTGTCATCGCCAAAGTCATCGCCGGTGAGGACGTCGACACAGTCGTCCACACTGGCGTCGTGGCGACCCCTGGCAGTGCCGGCGGCCGGTCGTCGATGAAGGAGATCAACGTCATCGGCACCATGCAGTTGCTCGCCGCGTGCCAGAAGGCCCCCGGCGTGAGCAAGCTGGTGGTGAAGTCCTCGACTACCGTGTACGGCGCGGGTCCGCGCGACCCGGCGATGTTCACCGAGGAGATGGCACCCCGGGCGATCCACCAGACCGGGTTGAGCAAGGACGCGGTCGAGGTCGAGGGCTACGTGCGCGGGTTCGCCCGGCGCCGGCCCGACGTCTGCGTGACCACGCTGCGGATGGCCAACTGGATCGGCCCGCAGACCGACTCCCCGATCACCCGGTACTTCGCGATGCCGGTGATCCCGACCGTCTTCGGCTACGACGCTCGGCTGCAGTTCCTGCACGAGAACGACGGCGTCGAGGCGATCCACCACGCGACGGTCAACGAGCTGCCCGGCACGTTCAATCTGGCCGGTGACGGCGTGTTGTCGCTGTCCCAGGCGATCCGCCGGCTCGGGCGCCCCGCCTTCCGGTTGCCCTCCTTCACCGCCTCGAGCACGGCCGCGGTGGTACGCCGCTTCCGGCTCGCCGACTTCTCGCCCGACCAGATCACCTTCCTGACCTACGGCCGCGCGGTCGACACCACCCGGATGCGGACCGAGTTCGGCTTCGAGCCCGAGTACACCACCGCCGCTGCCTTCGACGCCTTCCGCGGTGCGCAGCGCCCGGGCGCGGTCACCTCCGCGTCGCGCCTGCTGAGCGCCGGACTGGGGGCGTTGCGTGGCTGACGCCGACGTCATCCCGATCGGATCAGGCGGCCGCCCCGGCCGCGGCAGCGGACGCCGTACGACGCCGTCGGCCGCGGCCCGCGCACTCGCTGGGCCCGCGGCTGCGACGGCCGGCAGGTCCCGCAAGAAGAGGATCGAGCCGGACCCTGTCGTCGAGGAAGTCGTCCTCGAGCAACCCGAGCCGGTCGTGTCCGAGCAGTTCACCGGGTTCGAGCAGATGATCCGCGACACGCTCGGGGCGGACGGCGAGCGCAAGGTCGCCGAGTTCCTCGCCTTCGTGCGCCGCCGGCTGACGGGGGAGTACGAGGTCGACGAGTTCGGCTACGACCCGGACCTGACCGACCAGGTGCTGCTGTCCTTCCTGCGCCCGCTCGCCGAGAAGTGGTTCCGGGTCGAGGTGCGCGGGATCGAGAACATCCCGGACACCGGCAGCGCGCTGATCGTCGCGAACCACTCCGGCACGATGCCGCTGGACGGTCTGATCACGCAGCTGGTCATCGCGGACCACGCGAACCGCCCGCTCCGCACGCTGGCCGCGGATCTGGTGTTCAAGACCCCCTTCGTCGGTGAGCTCGCCCGCAAGGGTGGCGCGACGCTGGCCAGCAACGACGACGCCGAGCGGCTGCTCAGCCAGGGCAACCTGGTCGGGGTCTGGCCGGAGGGCTTCAAGGGGCTCGGGAAGCCGTTCAGGGAGCGGTACAAACTGCAGCGGTTCGGTCGTGGCGGATTCGTCAGCGCGGCCATGCGGACCGGCGTACCGATCGTGCCGTGCTCGATCGTCGGGGCGGAGGAGATCTATCCGCTGGTCGGCAACATGGCCTCGCTGGCGCGGCTGGTCGGGGTTCCGTACATCCCGATCACGCCGTTCTTCCCGCTGCTCGGGCCGCTCGGCCTGATCCCGCTGCCGTCGAAGTGGCTGATCGAGTTCGGCGAGCCGATCCGCACCGACGACTTCGCCGAGGGCGCCGCGGACGACCCGATGCTGGTCTTCAACGTCACCGACCAGGTCCGCGAGACCATCCAGCAGACCCTCTACTCCCTGCTGATGCAACGCCGCAGCGTCTTCTTCTGACCACCCGCTAGCAGCATGCGAAGAGCCCCGGCCAGAAGGCCGGGGCTCTCAGCGTTGCTGGTGACTACTACTTCCAGGGAGGCAGCAGGGTCTGGATCACACCGGGCAGGTTGATCGTCGGCAGCGGCAGGCTCAAGGACGGGAACGGCCAGGGCCAGCTGGGTGTGCCTGGGGTGGGAATGGTCGGCAGGGTCGGGCCCGACGGTGTGGTGGTCGGGGTGGTCGATTGCTTCGAGCCGGGCGGCGTGGCCAGCGGTGTCGGCCGCGCCGTGTTCTGCTCCTCGACGATGGTCGTGTTCGGTCCCTGGGTCGGAACCGTCGTCGGCAGCGTGCTCGGCTTCGCCGACGGCACGGTCGGGCGGGCATTGGTCGGGTCGTTGGCCGGATCGGCCGGGTTCCTGACCGTCGGCTGGTTCGAGTTCTTGGTCGGAGCGGGCTTGTCGCACTTGGGGCACGCCACAGTGGTGTGCTGGGCGAGTTGCTCGATCGTCGACAAGGCCTCGACAGCGGCCTTCAGCGACTCGGGCGGCAGCTTCGGGGCGAGCTCACCAATGGCCTGGCGGGCGCTGGTGATGAACGCCGTGACTGCCGTGATCGAACTGGCATCCCCGTCCTGCTGGTACGACGCGACCAGCCGGGACACGCCCTTGCGGGCCTGCGCCGAGAAGTCGCCCAGGGTGCTGTTGATGGTGGTGACGTCGCCGCCA
>NZ_DASRXP010000415.1:0-5380 GCF_035687465.1 Kribbella sp. | reverse complement strand
GTCCACGGTGTTGCCGGCCACATACGTCTGCACAGAGCTGGTCGCGGTGACCGACCGGCCTGCCGCAAGGTTGCCTCCCGGGGTGGGCGTGCCACCACCGCTGCCCGGATCGACCCAGGCGCAGCCGCTCCAGGTCGAGTCCCAACCGCTGTTGCCCGCGCCGCGGTTCAGCGAGAAGGTGCCGCCCGGGTAGGCACAGTTGTAGACACCGGCCCGGCCGATGCCGGAGGCAGTGACGTTGCTGACCGACGCGGACCCGGTCGTCTCGGCCTGGAAGGCGAAGGTGCCGGCGCCCTCGATCGAGCCACCGTCCACGGTCACGTTCTGCACCGCCCGGCCGGCGCCCCCGCCGTCGACGAACTGGTACGCCGACCACGGGCTCGCCACCAGTCGGTTGTTCGTCAGTCGCACCTGGGCGTTGATCTGGGTGTCGTATGCGTCCACCCGGATCGCTCCGTGCGGGTGGTTCGTGCCCCAGTTCGGGTTCATCGAGCCGGTCCGGACCAGCGTGTTCCCGGACACCGTGATGGTGCCCGCGAGCGGGAAGAACGGCGATCCGAACGACTGGTTCGAGATCGCGATGCCACCGCCGAGCGGGTTCGTGTCGGAGATCTGGTTGTCCCGGACGGTCAGGTCGGTGCCGCCGTAGATCGCGATGCCGTTCGCCAGGTTCGGCTGCACGATCGTGTTGTTGGCGAAGGTGCTGTTCCGGTTCGCCGAGTGCAGGGACCACATCGCGAGCGCGTCGTCGCCCTGGTTGCGCAGGAAGTTGTTCCGGACCTGCACGTTGTACGCCGTGCCGTTCAGGTTCAGGCCGTCGGCGGTCATGTCGTAGAACCGGTTGTTCTCGACCACCAGGTTGTCGTTGTTGCCGGTCAGCCAGAGCCCGACCTTGAGGTGCTGCAGCCACAGGCCGGACACGATCGAGTTCGGTCCGAGGCTGCCGTTGACGAAGTTGTCCGGCGAGTAGTCGTTCCGCTCGGTCACCTCGCCGATCACCGCGAAGTCGTAGAGCTTCACGTTGCCGCCGCCGTTCGGACGGTCGATCAGGTGATGGCTGAGCAGGGTCGAGTGCCAGCGGCCGGCCCCGCGGATCGTGACGCCGTCCGGGTTGATCGTGCCACCGACCTTGAAGCGGCCCGGCGGAATCCACACCACGCCACCGGATCCACGGGCCGCGTCGATCGCCTGCTGGATCGCTCCGGTCGCGTCGTTGTTGCCGTTCGGGTCCGCACCGCGATCCGTGATCGAGATGGAGCCACCAGGCTGACCGGCCGGGCCGGCGACGTTCTCGAACTCGACGTCGTCGATCGTGTACGGCCCGGCGGTGTTCTCGCCGTCTACCTGGAGCTTGATTTTCGCGCCCGCGTTGACGGTCTGCCCGAGTTGCAGGCGGGCGTGGTCGTAGAGCTTGTGGGTCTGGGAACCGGCGATCCACGAGGTGGTGACGAAGCTGTATTTCGCCGTCACCGCCAGGGACTGCGAGAGCTTCTGCCCGTTGACGTAGACGGACAGGGTGCCGGTCCGGCCATCCGGAACGGAGTACGCGACATTGATGGCGTTGGTGGTGACGGGGGCGGTGAACTCGACGTACTGGCCGCCGTTGAGAGTGACGGCCTGGCGGTTCGATGCCTCGGCGGCGAGGGTGCCCTGGATGTAGCTGGGGCCGATCTTGCTGCCGTTCGTCGCGGAGTTCTCGGCTTCGACGATCGTGAACGGCAGAGTGGCGCCGGCGGCCTGGACGGCGGCCGGTGCTTGCTCGAGTGCGGGGGAGTTGATCGCGGCGGCGGACAGGCCGGCGCCGGCGACCGCTGTGCCGAGGGCGAGCGCCAGAGCGGCGGTCAGTCGTCCGGCAGGGCGTGCGGGGATGGATGGGGGCATGAAAACTGCACCTTCCTCGGGGGCGGGCCGGTCTTCGTGCACCGGCCGGAGGAGCGAAGTTCGCCACACCTTAAGGAAGGAGATAACTTTCCGCAATAGTTCGACTGCTTAACGCAAGTTATCAACAGCTGTGTATACCACTGTGGACGTAGGTTCTCCCGAAAAGTCCGTCAGGGCAACAGAATCCCGGGGTTGAGAATGCCGTTCGGATCGAGCACGCGTTTGACGGCCTGCAGGGATTCGACGGCCAGCGGACCGATCTCGGCCGCGTAGGGCTCGCGATGGTCGGTGCCGACACCGTGGTGGTGCGTGATCGTGCCGCCGGCCGCCGCGATCGCGACACTCGCGGCCGCCTTGGCCTGCCGCCACTGAGCGACCGGATCGTCGGTCTGAGCGGACACGATCGTGAAGTAGAGGGAGGCACCGGTCTCATAGACGTGCGAGACGTGACAGAGAACCAACGGCGGAGTGCCCTGTCCGGAGAGCTCCTTCACGAGCGCCTCGGTGACCGCCGCCTTCAGTTGCGGCAGCGCCGACCAGAACCCGGCCGTCTCGAGCGTCTCCACCAGCGCCCCTTGGTCTAGCAGGGGATCGCGCAGGTACGGCGCGCGGTAGCGACCTTGCCGCCAGGTCTCACCTGGTCCCGCACCGAGCGACTCCCCGCCTGCGCCCGCCAGAAGCTCGGCTACCTCGGCCTGACGGACAGCCGTCCTGGTTCCCTCAAAACCAACGATCGCCAGTACGCCGCCCGCGCCGTCCCCGCCGAGCACCTTCGGATCGGCCAGGTTCACCGCCGTCTCGACCTCGTCGGACAACCGCAGCACAGTGGGAAGCGGTCCGTCCTGCGCCAGCCGGCGGATCGCCGTCAGCCCCTGGTCGAACGAGTCGAACCGCCAACCCTCGAATGATCGCTCGGCCGGCCGGGGCCGGATCCTCAGCACGACCGAGGTGATGATGCCGAACGCGCCTTCTGAGCCAAGGACGAGTTGCCGGAGATCCGGACCGGCCGCGGACATCGGGGCGCGACCGAGCTCGATCGTGCCGCGGGGCGTGGCCAGGGTCAGGCCGACCACCATCTGATCGAACCGCCCGTACCCGGCTGACGACTGACCACTCGACCGCGTTGCGGCGTACCCGCCGATGCTGGCGCCTTCGTACGACTGGGGGAAGTGGCCGAGGGTGTAGCCGTGCTCCGCGAGCAGGGCTTCGGCTGCGGGACCACGAACTCCGGCCTCGAGGGTTGCCGTGCGGGAGATCTCGTCGAGGTGGGTCAGGCGGTTGAGCCTGCTGAGGTCGACCGCGATGAACCGCTTGGCCGGCGCGAGTCCGCCGACGACCGACGTGCCTCCCGCATAAGGGACCACGGCGATGTGGTGCTCGGAGCAGGTTGTGAGCAGAGCCTGGACGTCGTCGTGGGAGCCCGGGTAGACAACGGCGTCGGGCATGTCCGAGGTGTCGCCTGCGCGGTGGCGGAGGAGATCCGGGGTCGAGTAGCCGCGGGTGTGAGCCCACCGCGTTTCCAGGTCCGTCCGGACGTGCTCGGCGCCCAGGAGCTCGGTGAGGAGTTGCTGGACGTCTTGCGCCACACCCGGGCGATCCGTGGGATCAGCCGGGGGCGCGGTTGGTCGGCGTACGCCCAGCTGCTTCAACGCCTCGGCAGCGGCGGCGGGAAGTTCGACGCTGTGCGCGGGGTCGCCCCAGCGGCCGGGCGTGAGTTGCACCACCGGGAGGTCGGACTCGGTCATCGATGACTCCCCATCGGTCGACTTCGGGGGTAGCGTCTCGCGAGGGGACGGGACCCCTGACCCCAGCCCCCTCGCGAGCAGTTCCGGCACATCAAAGTCGCTGATACACTCTGACGTGTGATGTCTCAGCGTAGCAGCGAAATCGACACCTCCTCCACTGAGGCGGCCGCCACGACGAGTTCCGAGGCGACGCCAACGTCGCGTCCGGCGCCGGCGAACGCGATCGGCGAGGAACGGATCCTGGACGCAGCGTACGAACTGCTGCTGGCGATCGGGATGCGGCGGATGACGATGGCCGACATCGCCCGGCATGCCGAGGTGTCCCGGGCGACGCTGTACCGGCGCTGGCCGAACGTGCAGGCCGTCGTGGCCGCGCTGATGACGCGCGAGTGGACCACCGCGCTGGTCTCGGCGTTCCAGCCCGACTCGGTGGACGGGCGGTCGCGACTGGTCGAGGGCGTGGTCGAGGTGGTGGCGAAGACCCGGACCCACCCACTGATGCGGAAGATCATCGAGCTCGACCCCGAGTTCCTGACGCCGTACCTGCTGGAGCGGCGGGGGAGCAGCACGGTCGCGCATCTCGCGCTGGTCAAGGCCGGGATCGAGGCAGGGCAGGCCGACGGTTCGATCCGCGCGGGCGACCCTGACTGGCTGTCGCGGCAGATCATCCTCGTCTCGCTCGCTTCGGCGGTGTCGGGGCCGGTGCTCGCTTCGGCCGACGAGTATCCCCAGCTGGACGAGGAGCTGCGGGTGATGCTGACGAGGTACCTGACGCCATGATCGCCGTGGGCAACGCCAGCCTGAACGCGGCCCGGCGTACTCGCGAGCTCGACTGGCTCGACACCACCGGCAAGGTCGACGTGCTGGTGATCGGCGGCGGCGTCACCGGTGCGGGCGTCGCGCTCGACGCAGCCTCACGAGGTCTGACCGTTGCCCTGGTGGAGAAGCACGATCTCGCCTTCGGGACCAGCCGGTGGAGCTCCAAGCTGGTGCACGGCGGGCTGCGGTACCTGGCGTCCGGGCATGTCGCGATCGCCTACGAGAGCGCGGTCGAACGCGGCATCCTGATGAAGACGACCGCGCCGCATCTGGTCCGCCCGGTTCCGCAGATCGCGCCCTGGTTGCCGCAGGCAAGGTTCGCGCAGGCGGCGATGCTGCGCTCGGCCTTCCTCGGCGGGGATGTGTTGCGGCTGGTCGCACGCACCAGCAGCAACTACCTGCCCCATTCGCGACGGGTCGGCTCGGCCGAGATCCTTCGCTATGCACCGACGGTGCAACCGCACGGCCTGCGTGGCGGCTTCCTCACCTGGGACGGACAGCTGTACGACGATGCACGGCTGGTCGTCGCGATCGCGCGAACGGCTGCTTCGTATGGCGCCAGGGTGCTCACCCATTGCGCGTCGGAGCAGGTCACCGGGCAGGGTGCTGTGGTAGTCGACCAGTTCTCCGGCCGGCGGATCGACGTGGACGCGGGGATCGTGATCAACGCGACCGGGATCTGGGCGGATCAGGTTGCCTCGGGCATCAAGCTGCGGCCGAGCCGGGGGACGCATCTGGTGTTTCCGCAGTCCGCGTTCGGTGGTCTCTCGGCGGTGCTCACTGTGCCGGTGCCAGGGGAGCTGCGGCGGGTGGTGATGGCGATTCCCGCGCCTGATGGCCGCGTGTACGTCGGGCTGACCGATGAAGAGGCGCCGGGGCCCGTCAGCGACGTACCGCGGGCGACTGAGGCGGAGATCGACTTCCTGCTGGCGACC
>NZ_DASRXP010000414.1:0-7580 GCF_035687465.1 Kribbella sp. | reverse complement strand
CGGGGAGGTCGTGCCCTTGGCTAGTGCGCGGCCTTTGACTGTGCCGGGGCCGCAGCAAGGGTTGAGTGTGCCGGGCGTGCAGGGGCCTGCTGTCCAGCGAGTTGTGTTCGACCACCCTGGGCTTGCATCCGCCAGTACACCTTCCTCCCGGGCGGTTCCGGCAGTGCAGCGGAACGCAGTACATGGGAATGCAGTGAGGGGGGATGCAGCGCAGGTTGGCGCAGTACGAGGAGCTGGGGCGGGTGCGGACGGGCAGGTGCTGTCTTGGTCTGCGGACGATCAGTTTCACTCGGCCGAGGTCGCGGAACCTGCTGTTCAGCGGGTTGCGGTGGGTGAGGACAGTTCGGTGGTTCGTGCTGTCTCTCTGCAGCAGATGTTCAGTGCGCATGCGTCGGCGCCCGTAGTACAGCGAGAAGAGGCAGCGGCCGACGAAGATCCGCCGACGAGCGCGCCAGCGCCAGTACAAGCACCAGAACCCGCACCGGCGCCGGCGGCGGGCGCGGCTCCGGGCGCAGCGGCGGTGGGCGCCGCTAAGGCGGTTAGTGCGGCTGAGGTGGAGGAGTTGGCGAAGCGGTTGTACGAGCCGTTGACCGCGAAGTTGCGGGCCGAGTTGTGGCTGGACAGGGAGCGCTCTGGACGGGTGGCAGACCGATGGCGCTGAACCATGCAGAGGACCGCGCATCGAGCTCACCAGGTTGGGCGCTGAACTGCGAGGGGGTGGCGGGATGAGTCAGGTTTATCCGGAGCCGGCCGTGAGTGTTTGTTTCGGGGTGACTATTGATGACACGCGCCTCGGGACGTTCAACAGTTGTGAGGGGCTTGGGCTCGAGGTTGTGCTGGAGCAGCGGGAGGAGGGCGGGCAGAACGGGTTCATCTGGCAGTTGCCGACCCGGATCAAGTACACCAACATCAAGCTGACCCGGCCGCTCTGCCGCGACACCACCGAGGTGATGGCCTGGCTCGCCAGCATGACGACCGGGGTGAAGCCGCAGACCGCGAGCATCACCGCGATGACGGCTGAGCGGAAGCCGGTCGCGCAGTGGGGCCTGCTCGGGGTGATCCCGGTTCGCTGGACCGGGCCGGGGCTCAATCTCGACTCGCCCAAGGTCGCGCTGGAGACGCTGGAGATCGCGCACCACGGGTTCACCGCGAAGAAGGTGGCGGGATGACTCAGCCGATCGCGTTGACGAGTTCGGCGAAGGCCGGCGGTTCGCAGATGCCGTCGCCGTCCGACGAGAAGTCCCGGCCGCAACTGGAGAAGGCGGCGCTGAAGCTCTTCGACCCGTCGTCCGGCGGTTCGGCGGGCAAGGACCGTGGCTCGATCCCGTTCCAGTTCAATCCGAAGGAAGTGACGATCCAGAAGTCCGCCAAGTGGGAGCGCAAGCCCGCCAAGAAGGCGAAGTCGGCCGGGCCGCCGGAGTTCAGCGGGGCCGAGCCGTGCAAGCTCACGGTGGAGATGTTCTTCGATGCCTCCGGCAACCATGACGGCAGTGTGGTTGCCGCGGTGGAGAAGCTGTTCAGCTGTTGTGTACCGACCGAGGAGAGCCGGGGCAAGGAGAAGCCGACGCCGCCGCTGGTGGTGCTGCACTGGGGCAAGATCGCCAGCTTCCCTGCTTTCGTCACGTCGGTGAGCGCCAAGTACACCTTGTTCAGTCCGGACGGCGTGCCGATCCGCGCGCTGTGCAGCGTCTCGATGGAGGAGATGCCGAACGAGCCGTGGCGCCAGAATCCCACCTCCGGAGGGCAGTCCGTCCGCCGGTCGCACCGGATGATCGACGGTGACACGCTCGCCTCGTTGGCGTACACCGAGTACGGCGATCCGACCCGGTGGCGCGCGATCGCGAAGTACAACGGGATCGATGATCCGCTCCGGCTGCCCAGCGGCTCGGTGCTGGTGCTGCCGGCGCCCGAGGAGCTGGTCTGATGTCGATCACGAACACCTGTCTGGTCGAGATCAACGGGTCACCGCTGCCGCAAGACGTGGTGAACCTGCTGAGCACGGTCTATGTAGACGACAGCCAGCGGTTGCCGGACCTGTTCGAGCTCCGGTTCCGCGACGGCGACCACGTCGTACTGGCCAAGACGAGTGCGAAGATCGGCTCACCCGTACGGGTGTCGGTGATGACCAGCACCAGCCAGACCGCCGTGCTGCTGATGGCCGGTGAGATCACCGCGCTGGAGGCGGAGTTCGACACCGGTGGCTCGTTCACCGTGATCAGGGGCTACGACCCGGCGCATCGGCTGTTCCGCGGACGGACCAGCAACAGCTACCTGCAGATGACGGCGTCCGACATCGCGCAGAAGGTGTCCCAGCGGGCGGGCTTCACGAACGGCACGATCAAGCCGACCACGACGGTGTTCGAGCACGTCTCGCAAGCAGGCGCGAGCGACTGGGACCTGCTCGACTCGCTGGCCTCGGAAGCCGGGTACGAGGTCTCGGTCCGCGACGGCAAGTTCAACTTCGGCCCGCCGACCACGGCCTCGGGGGCACCGACCAACGACGAGAATCCGCTGGTCCTGAAGCTCGGCACGGATCTGCTCAGGTTCCGCGCGGTGCTCACCTCGGCCGGACAGGTCAAGGAGGTCGAGGTCCGCGGCTGGGACGTCTCGACCAAACAAGCGCTGACCACACGCAAGCCGGCCGAGACGAAAAGCGCCGAGCTGCCGCAGGCGAGTCCCGCCGAGTTCGCGAAGGCCTTCGGGAACCCCCTGTACGTCGCGTCCGACGTACCGCATCGCACGCAGGCGGAGGTTGATGCCGCGGCGGCAGCGATCGCCGAGGAGATCGCTGGGGCGTTCGCCGAGTTCAACGGGGTGGCGCAAGGCAATCCCGCACTCAAAGCGGGTGTGGCGATCACGGTCGACAACCTGGGCGCGCCTTTCGACGGCAAGTACACCGTCACCACGACGCGGCATCGCATCGATCCGACCACCGGCTACACGACCTCCTTCGCCGTCACCGGCGCGCACGATCGCAGCCTGCTTGGACTGACCGGTTCAGGAGCGACCCAGCGAGCGCCCGAAGGCGTGGTCATCGGTCAGGTGAGCGACAACAACGACCCCGAGAAGCTCGGCCGGGTGAAACTCACGTTGCCCTGGCTCTCGGACGACTACGTGAGTGCGTGGGCGCGGACGGTCCAGGCCGGCGCCGGGAAGGATCGTGGCACGTTGATCGTGCCCGAGGTCGGCGACGAAGTACTGGTCGTCTTCGAGCAGGGCGATCTCAGAAGGCCTTATGTCCTTGGCGGTCTGTACAACGGCGTCGATCTCCCGGACAGCAAGGGCATCGACCCGGTCGACTCCGGCTCGGGCGCGGTCAACCGACGCTCGATCGTCTCCCGGAAGGGCCATCGGATCGACCTGCTCGACCAGGACGGCAGCACCGAGGGCATCACCCTGGAGACCGGCGACGGCGGCCTCAGCGTGAAGCTCGACGCGACCGGTACGAAGATCACGGTGCACGCCGACGGGACCGTGAAGATCGAAGGCAGCCAGGGCATCGTGATCGACGCCGCCAGCGCCAAGCTCGAACTCAACGGTGGCGAGATCTCCGTCAACGCCACCGGCAACCTGCAGCTCAAAGGTGCGAACACGACCGTCGAAGGCAGCGCCCGGACCGAGGTCAAGGGCGGCGCGCTGTGCTCGGTCTCGGCCGCCCTGGTGAAGATCAACTGAGGAGGCACCATGCCCGCAGCAGCCCGGGTCGGCGACCCGACCGGACACCCCGGGGTGATCGGTCCGCCCGGCGTCCCGACCGTGCTGATCGCCGGTCAGCCGGCCGCCACGGTCGGCACGCCGCACATCTGCTCGTTCCCGCCGCCGGCCGTCCACCCGCCGAGCGCGATCATCCCGCCGGGCTGCCCGACCGTGCTGATCGGCGGCCTGCCGGCCGCGCGGATGGGCGATCTGGCTGCCTGCGGTGCGCCGATCGTAATGGGCGCCCCGACCGTGATGATCGGAGGATGAGATGACGACGGACTTCATCGGTGCCGGCTGGGCCTTCCCGGTCAGTACGGACGCGACCGGCGGCATCGCGCTGGTGGCCCGCGAACGCGAGGTCGAGCAGGCGATCCGCCTCATCCTCGGTACTGCGAAGGGCGAGCGCCCGATGCGACCCGAGTTCGGCTGCCGGATCCACGACCACGTCTTCGGCCCGGCGAATGCGGCCACCGCCGGACAGATCGCGTACGACGTCCGCGAGGCCCTGGAGCGCTGGGAACCCCGGATCGCAGTACAGGATGTGTCCGTCGGCTACGACAGGATCGAGTCCGGCCGGGTGTACGTCGATGTCGGCTACGTCATCCTCGGCACCAACGACCCGCGCAACCTGGTCTACCCGTTCTACGTGATTCCAGACGAAGAGATCGCCGGTACCACGCTGCCGGCCGAGCTGGGGGTCTGAGATGCTGCCGGCGCCGAACCTGGACGACAGGACCTTCCAAGGACTGGTGGACGAGGCCAAACGGCTGGTCCAGCGGCGCTGCCCCGAGTGGACCGACCACAACGTGTCGGATCCCGGGGTGACGCTGATCGAGGCCTTCGCGCAGATGGTCGACCAGCTGATCTACCGGCTCAATCGGGTGCCGGACCTCAACTACGTCAAGTTCCTCGAGCTGATCGGGGTGGAACTCCGGCCACCGGCGGCGGCCCGCGGCGCGGTGACGTTCTGGCTGTCCGCACCCCAGCCGCAGCCGGTCCTGGTCCGCGCCGGGACCGAGGTGGCGACCCCCCGCACCGACATCCACGAACCGGTGGTCTTCAGTACTACGCAGGAACTCGAAATCATCCCGTGCTCCTTCGCCCGGGCCGGTGTCGCACCGGCGGACGGTACCCCGGCAGACATGACCACAGCACTGTCCGGCAAGAACGGATTCCCCTGCTTCTCCGAGGAACCGACGCCAGGCGACGCGTTGCTGATCGGACTGAGCGACGCAGTACCGTCTTGCGCAGTGACCATCCGGTTGAGCTGCAGCGTCTCCGGCGCCGGGGTGGATCCTCGTCATCCGCCGCTGGTCTGGGAGGCCTGGACCGGGACCGGTTGGAGCGCCTGCGATCTCGACAAGGACGACACCGGCGGCCTGAACAAGAACGGTGACGTCGTCATCCACGTCCCCGCCCAGCACCAGACCTCGATCATCGCCCGGCAGCGGGCCGGCTGGATCCGCTGCCGGCTGATACAGGTCGAGGACGGCCGTCCCACCTACACCGCGTCGCCGCGAGTGCTCTCGGCCAGCGCGTTCACCATCGGCGGCACGGTGGCGATGATGCACGCCGAGGTGATCCGCAGCGAGGTGCTCGGTCGCTCCGATGGGACACCCGGGCAGCGGTTCGCGTTGAAGCGCAGCCCGGTGGTTCCGTCCGAGGAGCACGGCACCGTCGAGGTCACCGACGAGGACGGCGTGGAGACCTGGGAGCCGGTGACCAGCTTCGCCGAGTCGACCGAGGACGATCGGCACTTCCGGATCGATGCCTTCGCCGGCGGTGTCCAGTTCGGCCCGGCCGTCCGGACCGCGGACGGCCGGATCCGGCAGTACGGAGCCACCCCGCGATCCGGGACCACGGTCGCCATCTCGGCGTACCGGACCGGTGGTGGCCGGCGAGGCAACGTCGCGCGCGGGCAGGTGCGAGTGCTGAAGACGAGCGTCCCGTACGTCGCCCGAGTGGAAAACCGCGCACCCGCGATCGGCGGGGCGGACGCGGAGACCCTGGACGAGGCGAAGGTGCGCGGTCCGATGCTGCTGAGGTCTCGCGGTCGTGCCGTGACGGTGGAGGACTTCGAGGAACTCGCCCGGGAGGTCGCGCCCGACGCGGCCCGGGTGCACTGCGTGCCGGCGACGGATCCGGCCGACGCGGGCGGGATCCGGGTCCTGGTCGTCCCGCACGTGTCGGGCGACGCCACCGGCCGGATCCGCCGCGACGACCTGACGCCACCCGAGGGCACGCTGGAGCGCATCACCCGGACCCTGGACGAGCGGCGTCTGGTGGGAACCCGGCTGCTGGTGGCGCCGCCGGAGTACGTCGGGCTCACCGCGGTGGTCGACGTCAGCGCACGGTCCAGGTACGAGCCGGAGGAAGTGAAGGAAGGCGTGCTGACTGCGCTCTACGGCCTGCTGCATCCGTTGACTGGCGGGCCGGACGGGACAGGCTGGCCGTTCGGACGCTCGGTGCAGTCGCACGAGGTTCATGCGGCGCTGGCACGGATCCCGGGAGTCGACATGGCCCAGGAGATCAGCGTGGCTCTGTTCCCGGCGGACCCCGTCACCGGGCGGCGATCGGCGCCGGTCCAGCGGCTGGACCTGCCGGCCACGGCGCTGGTCTTCTCCTACGAGCACCAAGTGCGGGTCCGCTGATGAGAGGGGCGCTCGGGCAACTGCCGAGTCCGCACCCGCTCGGGCAGAGCCTGCCGTCGGTCTACCGGACCGACCAGTTCACCCAGCAGCTCTGCGAGAGTTTCGACGAGGTGCTCTCGCCGGTGATCAGTGCGCTCGACAACCTTCCGGCGTACCTGGATCTCGGCACCGCGCCGGAAGATCTGCTGCCCTGGCTGGCGCACTGGATCGGGCTGGCTGTCGATCGCGGCGACGACCCGGTGCGGCAGCGGGAGCTGCTGCGCTCAACCAGTGACCTGCACGGCTGGCAGGGCACCCGGCGAGGGATCGAGCTGGCGATCAGTGCTCAACTGGGAGTGCGTGCCGAGGTGGTCGAATCAGGCGGTGCCAGCTGGTCCGTCGATGCGCGCGACCCATTGCCGGGGGAGCCGCTGCCGGCGGTGGTGGTGCAGGTGTTCCCTGTTGCAGGACAGGAGATCGACGAGGAACGACTGAAGGATGCAGTGGCTTCCCTCAAGCCTGCACACGTGATCCATCGCGTGCAGGTCGTGCCCGCGGACTGACCGGAGCCTCCAGCTCGGCACAGACCCGGGCGTGCTCGCGACGGGTAGCCGCTGCGGCCGTCGGATCGCCTCGCTGCTCCTGCAACTCGGCCAGTAGCAACCAGGACGAGTCCCGCAGCGGCTCGAGCTCCACGGCGCGCTGTGCTGCCCGCAGTGCCTCCGCATCCGGAGCCAGCCCAGCAACCTGTACTGCGGCGTCGGCCGCGGCCAGGCGGTACCGCTCGCGCTCAGCCACGACCCACTCCGCGGCGCCCACCTCCGGCAGCAGCTCACCTACCGCGAGATCGAGCACCCCGGACCAATCGGCAAGCGTCCTGGAGCGTCGAGCGCGCTGCAGCCGACTATCGAACTCTGCGAGGTCCACCCATGCCCCGGGCAGCACCAGACGATAGGCGTCGCCGTTCCGCTGCACGGCTTGGTCGCCCAGGCCCAAGCCGGCCAAGCACTGTCGCACAGTCGACGCCGCGACCTGCAGACGACGCGTCCCAGCATCAGGGGGAGCGTCTGGCCACAGGGCGTCGATCAGTCGCTCGCGGTGGACGTCCCGTCCGTGGTGGATCGCGAGCAGCAGCAGTAGAGCCCGGGCGCGAGGACGCAGCGGCGGCCAGTCGACCAGATGTCCGTCCAGCTCGAGCTGGAAGCCGCCGAGCGTGATCAGTCGTACCGCGGGGCCTGCCTTCCCAGGTGC
>NZ_DASRXP010000413.1:0-16821 GCF_035687465.1 Kribbella sp. | reverse complement strand
GACCGAGCAGCGGGCCCGGGAGGCCGGCCTGGACGTGAAGATCGGGATCACCCAGATCCCCGCCTCGTCGCGCGGCTGGATTCACAAGGCGGGCAACGAGGGCTTCATCAAACTTGTCGTCGACAACGATCGCGGCGTCCTGGTCGGCGCGACCAGTGCGGGCCCGATGGGCGGCGAGGTCCTGAGCGCTCTCGCTGTCGCGGTACACGCGGCCGTCCCGGTTCACTCTCTGCAACAGATGATCTACGCATACCCGACTTTCCACCGCGCGATCGGGGATGCGCTCAGGCAACTCTGAGTGTTTGCCTGGCTCTTGTTGCGATCCGGTCGCAACTAGATCGAGAATGTCGGCATGCACGTTCCTGACGGGTTCTTCGACGCGCCCACTTCCGTCGCCACCGGCCTGATCGCCGCCGGAGCCGTCGGCTTCAGCCTGCAGCGGGCCAATCGGGAGATCCGGGAGACCGGCCCGGCGCTGGCCGGCCTGACCGCCGCGTTCGTCTTCGCCGTCCAGATGGTGAACTTCCCGGTCGGAGCGGGGACCAGCGGTCATCTGCTGGGTGGTGCGCTCGCGGCTGCCCTGGTCGGTCCGTGGACCGCCGTGCTGGTGATGTCCACGGTGCTGCTCGTGCAGGGCCTCCTGTTCGCCGACGGCGGCCTGACCGCGCTCGGCACGAACATCACCTTGATGGGCTTGATCACCGTCCTCGTCGGGTACTTCGTCACCCGCGCCCTGCTCCAGGTGCTGCCCAAGCGGGTCGGCAGCGTCGTCCCCTCGGCCACGGTCGGCGCGCTGGTGTCTGTTCCGGTGGCAGCGCTCGCCTTCACCGGGCTCTACGCGATCGGCGGCGCGGTCGACATCCCGCTGGGCAAGCTGGCGACCGCGATGGTCGGCTGGCACATCCTGGTCGGGGTCGGTGAGGCGGTCATCACGGCCGCTGTACTCAGCGCGGTCGTCGCGACCCGGCCCGATCTCGTGTACGCCGCTCGCCACCTGCAGAAGGACCTTGTCCTGGTCGATGCCGACGGCAAGAGTTCCACGGTGTCCCCGGACCGGCCGATCGCCGCGAAGCCCGTTGGTCGTTCACTCAGCGTCGGACTCGCCGCCACCCTGCTCGTCGCCGGGGTGATCAGCCTGTTCGCCAGCGCGCATCCGGACGGGCTGGAGTTCGTCGGTGCGAAGCTCGGGTTCGAGACCGCCGCGAAGAGCTCGGCGGTGGCAGGCAGCCCGCTGGCCGACTATGGAGTCAGCGGGATCGGCAACACTCAGGTTTCAGGCGCGCTCGCCGGCATCATCGGCGTACTGGTGACCATCGCGGTCGGGTTGGCGATCGCGAAGCTCGCCTCGCTGCGTGCGCGCGCCGACAAGGCCACCTGATGCGGCCGTGAGCGGCTCCGCCGGCGACGGTCTGTTGGTGCCGGTGGACAGCCGGGTCCACCGGCTGCCCGCGCAGGTGAAGATCGTCGCGCTCTTCCTGTTCGTGCTGGCCGTGGTCTCCACCCCGGCCGGCGCCTTCTGGGCCTTCGCCCTGTACGCCGTACTCCTGGGCGGCTGTGTGTTCCTCGCGAAGTTGCCGGTGACAACCGTGCTGAAGCGGCTGGCCGTGGAGACCCCGTTCGTGGTGTTCGCGTTGCTGTTGCCCTTTGTCGCCACCGGACCACGGATCGACTTCCTGGGCGTCTCGCTGTCGGAGTCGGGGGTGCTCGGTTCCTGGAACGTCCTGGCGAAGGGGACGCTAGGCGTGATCGCGGCGATCCTGTTGTCGGCGTCGACGGGACCACGCGACCTGCTCGCGGGGCTCGAGCGGTTGCGGCTGCCGTCGACGCTGGTGGCGATCCTGTCGTTCATGGTCCGCTACCTCAACGTGGTCTCCGACGACCTGCACCGGATGCGGATCGCGCGCGAGTCCCGCGGCTACATGGGTGGCCGGGCCGGACATCTGAAGGCTGTCGCCGGGGGAGTGGGCGCCCTGTTCGTCCGCAGTTTCGAACGCGGTGAGCGAGTCCATCTGGCGATGCAGTCCCGCGGCTACACCGGACGGATGCCGCTGCTGTCCCAGAGCGGGGCGAACAGTGGTCAGTGGCTGGAAGGCCTGACGATCTCCCTGCTGGCCGTCACCATCGCGGTCGCGGCTAGGGTGGTCGGCTGGTGAGCGGTCCATCGATCCACGTCGAACGGCTGGTCTTCGCCTATCCCGACGGCAGACAGGCACTCTTCGGCGTCGACTTCACTGTCCAACGCGGCGAACGCGTGGCTCTGCTGGGGCCGAACGGGGCAGGCAAGACCACGCTCGTGCTGCACCTCAACGGGATCCTCGGCTCTGTTGCCGGCGGCACCGGGAGCGGGCGGATCCAGATCGGCGGGTCGGACCTGCACCGAGAGCACCTGCCGGAGGTCCGCCGCAAGGTTGGCCTGGTGTTCCAGGACCCGGACGACCAGTTGTTCATGCCGACCGTGCGCGACGACGTCGCTTTCGGTCCGGCGAACCTCGGACTCCGCGGCGCCGAACTGGAGCAGCGGGTGCACGAGGCCCTGGTCCAGGTCGGCATGCAGGATCATGCGGACTTCGCGCCGCACCACCTCTCGTACGGGCAACGCCGCCGGGTCGCAGTCGCCACGGTGCTCGCGATGCGGCCCGAGGTCCTCGTGCTCGACGAGCCGTCCAGCAACCTCGACCCGGCCAGCCGCCGCGAGCTCGCCGACATCCTCTCCGGCCTCGACGTGACGCTGCTGATGATCACCCACGACCTGCCCTACGCGCTGCAACTGTGCGAGCGGAGCCTCCTGATGGACGAGGGCCGGATCGTCGCGGACGGCCTGACCCGCGACCTGCTCGGCGACGCCGACCTGATGGCCGCCCACCGGCTCGAGCTGCCGTACGGCTTCAACCCACTGTCCGTCCCGGGGCCCGAACGCTGATCAGGAGTCCTCGGCGAGCGCGTCGGCCGCCGCCGCGGCCGTGGCAGCGACTGTCGGAGGGGCCAGCTCGAAAGCCGATCGCAGCCGCCCACGCGACGCGGTCAGATGGGCGTTCATGGCGGCATCCGCGGCCTTGGCGTCACGCCGGCGGACCGCTGTGACCAGGAGGTCGTGCTCCTCGAGTGCCTCCTCGGTCACCCGGGAGTCGCGGAGCAGCCGGAACAGCTGGAGATGGCAGTGCAGCTTGGCGAAGATCTCCGCGAAGTAGCTGTTCCCGGTGGCGCCGATGATGGCCTGGTGGAACTCGGCGTCCTTGCGGGCGAAGGCGCCGTACGACATCATCCCGGCCTGGTAGCGGGCCCGCATCTCGCCGGCGATCCCGGCGATCCGCTCGATCTCCACCCGCTGATGCCGGCCGGCCGCCAGGCCAGAGCAGTACGGCTCGATCAGGAACCGCGCCTCGAAGAGATCCTCGAACCGCTCCGGGGTCAGCTTGGGGCTCGCGGAATATCCGATCAGATGTGTCTTCGTCACCAGGTCCTCGGCCTCGAGCCGGTTCAGTGACTCCCGCACGGGCGTCTGCGAGACGCCGAGTTGACGGCTGATGACATCGACGCGAATCCGCTCGCCGGGCTGGATCACCCCGTCCAGCAGGAGTGTTTGCAGCTGTTCGTAGACGACGTCGCTCATCCGGGTGCGTTCGGGACGCTCGGTGCTCTGGTCGCTCATCAGCCATCCCTGTCGGTCGGCGGTTGAATGCCTGTGCCTATGAATTCGTATGCACAGGCCATTGCTAATCGTATCGGATCTGATCTAGCCTGCCAAAAATCGGCAAAATCCACCCTGGGATGGTCGACGTGCACACTGACCTCGCAACGGCCCGATCGCTGACCGAACGCCTTCTGATCACGGCGGGTGTGCCCGGCCCGGCGGCCACCCAGCAAGCCGAACTGCTCCTGGTCGCAGAGGCGAAGGGGATGCCGTCCCACGGTCTGCTGCGACTGCCGAGGCTGCTCCGCAGGCTGGCGAACGGCACGGCGAGCCCGACGAACTCCGGCAAACACCAGTGGCTCAGCCCTTGCTACCTGTCCGTCGACGGCGAGCAGGGTCTGGGACCGGTGGTCGCGCGCCGCGCCCTGGAAGCGGTCGTCCCGGCGGCCGGACGTCATGGCGTCGCGGTCTGCTCGATCACGAACAACAACCATCTCGGCATGCTCGGGTACTACGCCGGCCTGATGGCCGAGCGGGGTCTGGTCTGCCTGGGGATGACGACCAGCGAGGCGCTGGTCCACCCCTGGGGCGGTACCGAGGCGATGCTCGGCACGAACCCGTTCGCACTCGGCGTTCCCGCGCAGCCGTACCCGCTGGTGCTTGACATGGCGACCTCGCAGATCTCGATGGGAAAGATCCACGACCACGCGCTCCGCGGCGTACCTCTCGAGCCGGGGTGGGCGCTCGACGCCGAGGGAAACGCCACGGTTGATCCGGAGGCGGCCAAGTCCGGAGCGATCGCGCCCTTCGGCGGGCCGAAGGGGTACGGGCTCGGCCTCGGCCTGGGCGCGATGATCACCTTCCTCACCGGCGCCGCCTACGGGACGGCCGTCGGCGGAACGCTGGACGACGACCGCCCGAGCAACAAGGGCGATCTGTTCATCCTGCTCAGCGGTGGCGCACACAGCACTTCTGAATACCTCGACCAGGTCCGCGACAGCAGACGGGCCGATCCTGCCAAGCCGGTCGCGGTTCCCGGCGACGGTGCGCGGGCTCGCTACCAGGAGTCGGCTGCCAACGGCATCGATGTCGCCGACGACCTTTGGCGTGAGCTGACCGGCCTGCTGGCCGCGACCAGCCGCCCCGAAGCGGCTCTGGCCGAATGACCCCGCCCTCGACCGACAAGGATCAGCAGAATATGACGATCACCCCTGCCTCGTTCGGTGTGCAGCGCTCGCCACGAACGGTTGTCTTCGGAGCCGGCCAGCGAGCGTTGCTCGGCCGCCAGGCCGCGGAGTACGGGCGTAAGGCTCTTGTCTGCACCGATCAGCGGCTGGCGGCGTCGGCCGAATTCGCCGAGCTGATCGCCGACCTGTCGGACCACGGGCTAGAGGTGAGCGTGTGGACGGACACCGCCGCCGAACTTCCGGCCTCTGACATCGAGGCCTGCTACAGCGCGATGAAGGATTCCGGGATCGAGGTGGTGATCGGGATCGGTGGTGGCAGTTGCCTCGACCTGGGCAAGGCCATCGCGCTGCTGCTCAGCCACGGCGGTCCACTCGACCGGTACTACGGGGAGAACGCCGTACCGGGTCCCGTCCTTCCGATCATCGCCGTTCCGACGACCGGAGGGACCGGATCTGAGGTCACACCGGTCTGCGTGCTCAGCGACAGCCGCCGGGAGCTGAAGGCAGGGATCTCGTCGGCCTACCTGGTTCCGTCGGTGGCCATCTGCGATCCGGAGCTGACCTACAGCTGTCCGCCCGGACTGACCGCCAGTGCCGGCGCCGACGCGGTCTCCCATCTGGTGGAGTCGTTCACCGCGATCCAGCGGCCGCCCACGGCGGTCGGCGAGGGCCGGGTCTTCATCGGCAAGAACGTGATCAGCGACTCCTACGCCCGCTGGGGTCTCGGCCTGCTGGCCCGCGCGCTGCCCGAGGCGTTCGAGCATCCGGACGATCGGCAGGCACGCTCCGACGTGATGCTGGCGGCCAACGCCGGCGGCTATGCGCTGGGAGTGGCGGGAACTGCCGCCGCGCATGCGCTGCAGTATCCGCTCGGTGCTCTCACACACACCGCCCACGGTGTCGGGGTCGGCGCCCTTCTCCCGTACGTGATGCGCTACAACGCCTCCGTCCGGGTCCGGGAGTTCGCCGAGATCGCGACCTTCTTCGGCATCCCGGAGAGCGGCGGCGGCGAAGTACAGGCGCTAGCTGGAATCGATGCCATCGATCGCCTGCTCGACCGGATCGGCATCCCGCCGACCCTCAAAGAGCTCGGCCTGACCGAGGACCAGCTCTCCTACGTCGCGTCGATGGGCATGAAGTCTGCCCGGCTGGTCGACAACAACCCCCGTCCGCTGGATGCCGATGCGCTGTACGAGATCACTCGCGCCGCGTACTTCGGCGACCGAAGCAACCCGTTCTGACCGGGCGAAATGGAGAACCAAGCGATGACCTCCCCGCACGATCTGTTCATCGACGGTCAGTGGCGGCCGGCCAGTGACGGCCGGCGTTTCGCGGTCCACGATCCGGCCGATGGTTCCGAGCTGGCCCAGTTCGCGGCAGCCACCGAGGCTGACTGCCTGGCGGCGGTCGACGCCGCAGCCGACGCGTTGGCCGACTGGGCCGCGACGCCGCCGAGGCAGCGGTCCGAGATCCTCCGAAGCTGTTTCGACATCCTGACGGCCGAGCGCGAGCAGTTCGCCGGCCTCATCGTCGCCGAGAACGGCAAGGCGTACGCCGACGCGCTCGGCGAGGCCGCCTACGCTGCCGAGTTCTTCCGCTGGTTCGCCGAGGAGGCGGTCCGGATCGGCGGCGACTTCCGGCTCTCCCCGTCGGGCGACAAGACGATCGTGGTCAGGCGGGACCCGATCGGGGTGTCGGTGCTGATCACGCCCTGGAACTTCCCTGCGGCGATGGCGACCCGCAAGATCGCACCGGCGCTGGCGGCCGGCTGTTCGGTGGTGCTGAAGCCGGCCAGCCAGACTCCGCTCACCGCCGCCTACGTTGTCGAGGTACTGCGCCGTGCGGGTGTCCCGGCTGGTGTCGTCAACCTGGTGACGCCGGTGCCCGCCGGTCCCGCGGTGAGCGCGATGCTGCACCACCCCGCAGTACGCAAGCTCTCCTTCACCGGCTCGACCGAGGTCGGCCGCGTGCTGCTGCGAGAGGCCGCCGACCAGGTGGTCAGCTCGTCGATGGAACTCGGGGGCAACGCGCCGTTCATCGTGCTGCCCGGTGCCGATCTGGCCGCCGCCGTCGAGGGCGCGATGGTCGCGAAGATGCGCAACGGCGGAGCCGCCTGTACCGCGGCCAACCGGTTCTACGTGCACGACTCGCTGGTCGAGGAGTTCAGCACCCGCATCACGGCGGCGATGAAGGGGCTCACGATGGGTCCGGGCGCGGACCGGTCGAACGATCTCGGCGCCCTGGTGTCGCCGGAGGAGCGTGACAAGGTGACCTCGCTGGTGGAGCAGGCCGTTGACGCCGGCGCCACCGTTGCCCTGGGCGGCGAGCCGACAGAGGTCGGTGCCTTCTACCCGCCGACGGTGCTCACCGACGTCCTTCACGGCAGCGTGATCAACCAGACCGAGATCTTCGGCCCGGTCGTCGCGATCGTCGGCTTCACCGACGTCGACGAGGCGGTCGCGATGGCCAACGACACCATCTACGGCCTGATCGCCTACGTGTACGGCGATCCTGCCCGCGCGCTCGCGGTCGCGCAGCGGATCGACGCCGGCATGGTCGCGGTCAACCGGGGCGTGCTGAGCGATCCCGCGGCCCCGTTCGGGGGGACGAAGCAGTCCGGGCTCGGCCGCGAAGGCAGCTCCGAAGGCATCCTCGAGTTCCTCGAGGAGAAGTACATCGGGATCGAGGTGTGACCCATGGCCAACGCGGTCCTCCCCACCCTGACATCCCCGGCCATCGAGGACGGACCACCCGTCCGGAAACGGCCGAGGGCCAAACCGAGGCGGCAGAACCTGGCCGGCTGGCTGTTCGTCGGACCGGTGATCTTCGGGGTGCTGTTCTTCCAGCTGGCACCGGTGGCGGCCTCCCTGGTGGTGTCGCTGACCAACTGGTCCGGACTGAACAAGCCCGAGTTCCTCGGTCTCGGCAACTATCGCGAGTTGTTCACCGCCGACGACACCTTCTACTCCTCACTGCGCAACACAGTGATCTTCACCGTCGTCGTGGTGCTCCTGACCATCCTGATCGGGCTTGGCCTAGCGGTCCTGTGCAACCAGAAGGTCAAGGGCATCGGCATCTTCCGGACCCTGTACTACTCGCCCGTCGTGACCAACGTCGTCGCGATCGGCTTCGTCTGGTTCTGGCTCTACGACCCGGACAACGGGCTGTTCAACTCGACGCTGAAGACGATCGGGATCGACGGGCCGGCCTGGCTGTCGGACACGAAGACCGCGCTGATCGCTGTCATCATCGTGGCGATCTGGCAGGGCGTCGGCTACCCGATGGTGATCCTGCTCGCCGGGCTGCAGAACATCGATCCGTCGTTGACAGAAGCGGCCACTGTGGACGGCGCGACGGCCTGGCGGCGGTTCTGGTCAGTGGTGTTCCCACTGCTGACGCCGAGCCTGTTCTTCCTGACCATCACGCAGTTCATCACCTCGTTCCAGGTGTTCGGAATCATCTACGTGATGACGTCCGGTGGCCCGAACAACGCCACCTCGGTGTTCATCTTCCACATCTACGAGGCGGCCTTCGGGCACGGCCGGCTGGGTTATGCCTCGGCGATGGGCTGGGTGCTGTTCGTCATCGTCGGCGTCGTCACCGCGATCCAGTGGAAGCTGGAGAAACGCTGGGTGCACTATGACAACTGAAACGCTTCGCGTCCCGCTGAACAGGCCCCCGAGGCACCTGCCGCGCCGGATCGTCGTCTTCGCGACGTTGCTGTTCTTCGCGGTGGTCTTCGCGATGCCGCTGCTGTGGATGGTCAGTGCGTCACTCAAGCCGGAGAACGAAGTACTGCAGACACCTCCGACCTTCATCGGTTCCACGGTCCAGTGGGCCAACTACTCCCAGGCTGCGGACGGGCTGCTGCCGTTCTTCCTGAACAGCGTGAAGCTCGCCGCGCTGAATGTCAGCTTCCTGCTGCTGTTCGCCTCGCTGGCCGGCTACGGATTCGCCCGGCTGAACTTCGCGTTCAAGAACCTCGCCTTCGCGTTGTTGCTGTCCACGGCAATGATCCCGAGCATGGTCTACCTCGTCCCCCAGTACATGCTGTTCCGCGAGATGGGCTGGATCGACACCCACTACCCGCTCTGGATCCCGAACGTGCTGACCCCCGTCTTCGGCACCTTCCTGCTCCGGCAGGCGTTCCGCGGGGTACCGATGGAGCTGGAGGAGGCGGCCAAGCTCGACGGCGCGTCCACCTTCGGCACCTTCTGGCGGATCATGCTCCCGCAAGTGAAACCGGCCCTGGCCGCAGTCGGGGCGCTGACCTTCATGGGCTCGTGGAACGACCTGTTCGGCCCGCTGATCTTCCTCAACTCGACGCGGTTGCAGACGATGCCGATCGCGCTCGCGCTGTTCAAGGGTGAGTACTTCACCCAGACGAATCTCATGATGGCGGCCGCTGCGCTCACGATCCTGCCGCCGCTGCTGCTTTTCCTGCTCGCGCAGAAGTACTTCGTCCAGGGCATCACGATGTCCGGCCTGAAAGGTTAGGTGTACGCCGCATGCGGATCACCCGGATCGAATCGATCATCCTGCTCGACAAGCTGCACATCCTCAAGGTGCACACCGACGAGGGCCTGGTCGGCATCGGCGAGGTCAGCCCGATGAACGCCCACGTCACCCACAGCGTCATCGAGCACGCGCTCGCGCCCTTGCTCATCGGCGAGGAGGCGACCGACATCGAACGACTGTGGCGACGGCTGTACACCAAGCCGTTCAAGCTCGGCCCCGGCGGTGCGCAGCTGAACGCCATCGCCGGCATCGACATCGCCCTGTGGGACCTGCTCGGCAAGGCCGCCGGGTTGCCCGTCTACAAACTGCTCGGCGGGAAGTACCGCCAGAGCATGAAGGTCTACGCCAGCTCGATGGCCCGGGGGATGAGCCCGCAGAAGGAGGCCGAGCGCGCGCAGTGCTTCCAGGAGAAGGGCTTCCACGGCTACAAGATCCACTCGTCGACGCCGTGGATGCACGACGACGGCTTCGACCAGACCATCGCGACCGTCACGGCGGTGCGGGAGCTGGTCGGGGACGACTTCCCGATCCTGGTCGACGTCAACAACGCGTACTACGAGCACACCGCGATCAAGCTGGCGCACGCGCTGGAAGATCTCGGGGTCTGGCATTTCGAGGAGCCGCTGGCCGCGCACGACTACGCGGCGTACGGGCGGCTGGCCGACGCGGTCGACATCCCCATCGCGGTGGGGGAGCAGGAGTACACCAGCTGGCAGTTCCGCGAGCTGATCCTGCAGGGCCGGGTCGACATCCTGCAGCCCGACGTCATCAAGTGCGGCGGCATCACGGAGTTCAAGAAGATCGCCGTGCTCGCCGACACCTTCACCAAGCCGATCACCGTCCACAACACCCAGCAGACCATCGGTACGTCGGCGCACGCCCACCTCTGGGTCAGTACGCCGTCCTGCGTCTATCCGCAGGAGTACAACATCGAGCACAACCCGATCCTCGACGACCTGCCGATCTGGCAGAACCCGCTCGTCCCGGTCAACGGCGAGATCACGCCGTGGGAACTCCCCGGGCTGGGCGTCGAGCTGAACGAGGACGCGATCGCCAAGCTGCGCACCAACTGAAGTCCACCCCTGACAGAAGAGGAACGACCATGACGGCACAACAGATTTCCCGGCGGTCGGTGCTCAAAGCCGTCGGCCTGGGGACCGGCGCGATCGCTGCAGGCATCCCACTGGCCGCGTGCAGCGGCAACAGCGGCGGGGGAGGCGGCGGTGGCAACGCCTCCTTCCTGACCTGGGACACCACCAGCGGCACCCCGCTCTACACGGTCGCGGAGAACTGGGCCAAGAGCGCGGGCAAATCGATCGACATCCAGTCGGTCCCGGGCGACGACTACGACACGAAGCTGAGGACGGTGCTGTCGTCCGGCGCGGCACCGACGGCGATCAGGATCAACGACGACTATGTCGCCGGGTACTACGCGGAGGGGTCCCTCCTTGATCTGAAGCCGTACCTCGACAAGGACGGGATCAAGCCCGACGACTATTTCCCGGTCGCCTTCAACTTCGCCAAGCAGTCCGACGGGGCGCACGCGGCCTGGCCGATCATGACCAACCCTGGTGTCATCTACTGCAATGTCGACGCGTTCCAGGAAGCAGGCGTCGCACTGCCGCCGAAGGACTGGGCCGCCAGTGGCTGGACCTGGGACGACTTCCTCGACACCGCGAAGAAGCTGACCAAGCCCAACGGTGAGCGGTGGGGCGCGCTGATCTTCCCGGACACCGCCCTGGAGACGGTGTGGCCGGTCAACAACGGCAGCGACGGCATCTACTCCAAGGACGCCACCCGCTTCACCCTCGCGGAGCCACAGGGCGCTGAGGCGGTCCAGTGGATCGCCGACCTCGCACTCGTCCACAAGGTCCACCCGGACTTCGCCACCGTCACGGCCGGCCGGCAGACGCCGAACTGGGCGCTCGCCCAGCTGGGCACCGGCAAGGTCGCGATGCTGCTTGGACTGACCAGTGGCATCCCGTACCTGCGCAGCAACGCGAAGGTGAAGTGGGACATCTTCCCGCCGCCGATGAAGGTCGCCCGCAAGACGGTGAACACGATGACGGTGCTGGCGATCCCCAAGGCCTCCAAGGATCCCGACGCGGCCTGGGCCTTCCTGAAGTACTGCGCCGGCGCGGACGCGTCGAAGCTGCTGGCCCAGTCACGGGGCTTCATGCCCGTCAGCAAGAGCTCGTCGGAGTTGTTCGTGCCCGACGACAAGGGCCCGGCCAATCTGGCCCTCGTCACCCTGGCGCTCGACAACGCGGTGAACGAGAACTTCAGCCGCTACATCGAACGCGCCCGGACCATCTACCGCCCGGTGCTGGACGACGTCTGGGGTGGCAAACAGACCGCGGCGGCGGCGCTCGGCAGCGTCAAACAGAAGGTCGAAGACGTGCTCGCGGGAAAGGGATGACATGAAGATCACCGAGATCAGCGTCGAGGTGGTGTCGAAGCCGAAGGCGCACGCCGTTCGGGACGCGATCCAACTGCTCGACCGGGACGGGCGCACCCGGGTCCGCATCGACACCGACGAAGGAGTGAGCGGGGTCAGCGACACGTACTTCGGCCGGGTGGCGAGCTCGCCGGCGGTGCTGGCCAAGATCGTCACCGAGCAGCTGGCTCCCGCGATCGTCGGCGAGGACCCGACCCTGATCCGCGGAATCCGGCAGAAGCTGCAGACGCTCACTGACTATCAGGGCACGGCCGGCCTGTCGTCGTACGGGATCTCCGCGATCGATCTGGCGTTGTGGGACCTGCTCGGCAAGTCGCTGGAGGCGCCGGTCTGGCAGCTCCTCGGGGCCCAGCGCACGGCGATCCCGACGTACGCGATGGTGGGCTGGCTCGAGCTGGACGTCACGGGCCTGGAGACCGTGTCGGCCAAGGCGATGGAACAGGGCTTCCGCGGCGTCAAGATGAAGGTCGGCGGCGGCCCGCTCAGCGAGGACCTGGCCCGGATCAAGGCGGTCCGGGCGGTGATCGGACCGGATGCCCCGCTGATGGTCGACGCCAACCAGGCCTTCGGATACTCCGAGGCGCTGCGCCGGGGCCGTGCTTACGAAGAGCTCGACTGCCGGTGGTTCGAGGAGCCGTTGCCGGCCGCCGATACCGACGGCCACGTCAGGCTGGCCGAGAAACTCGACATCCCGATCGCGACCGGCGAGAACAGGTACGGGCAGGCGCAGTTCCGGGACCTGATCGCCCGTGGCGGCGTGGGGGTCATCCAGCCGGACCTGAGGCGTGCCGGTGGGCTCACCGACTGCTTCGAGATCGGCCTGATGGCTGCTGGGTTCGGCGTGCCCTACGCCTCCCACGGTGGCGGTGCGCACATCCACGTGCTGGCCGCGCTGCCCAACACGATCTACGTCGAGAGCGGGCTGTTGCCCGCTGACAGCCGGGTCGAGCTGGTGGACGGCTGCTACCCGTTGCCGCTCGAGCCCGGATTGTCGTCCTGGAATCACTAGCCCCCCGGATCGGAGAACTCGGCCTACCTGAATCGGCAACTGGCGGTGAATTTCTTACTGAGGACTTGTTTGTTACTCACTGGTCGGCGATGGTGACTTTCAGTTGTCTTGCGCCCCTCCCAGTGCAAAGGCGGTCCGCCCAATGAAGTACGTCGCCGGCCTCATCAGTGCAGCGGTCATCGGTACCGCGATCCTCACGCCCACCGTCGCCCACGCGGCGGCACCCAACTACGTCGCCCTCGGAGACTCCTACGCCTCCGGTGTCGGCACCCGGACCTACACCTCGGAGAGCGGCTCCTGCCAGCGCTCGACCAAGTCCTACCCGTACCTCGACGCCGCCCGGATCGGCGCCAACCTGACCTCGGTCGCCTGCTCCGGCGCCCGGGTCGCCGACGTGACAGCCAACCAGCTTGGCCCGCTCACCAGTGCCGTCAACTTCGTCACGGTCCAGGTGGGTGGCAACGATGCCGGGTTCTCGTCCGTCATCACCACCTGCGCCCAGCCGGCCTGGCTGAGCGACTGCGACGGAGCGATCAACACCGCGCAGGCAACCATCAACAACACCATCCCGGGAAGGCTGAACGGCCTCTACGCGACGATCCGCAGCCGGGCCGCGAGCGCGAAGGTGATCGTGGTCGGCTACCCGCGGCTGTTCAACGGGACCGACTGCAACGCCGGCACCTTCTTCAGCGCCGCCGAGATGACGCGCCTGAACCAGACCGCCGACCTGCTCAACAGCAAGATCAGCGCGGCCGCCGGTGCCGCGGGTTACACCTACGTCAACCCGACGTCGGCCTTCGTCGGGCACGCGGTCTGCGGCAGCCCGGAGTGGATCAACGGTCTGTCCAACCCGGTCAGCGAGTCGTACCACCCGAATGTGACCGGCCAGGCGAGCTTCGCCAACCTGGTCGGCGCGGTCCTCAACTAATCGCTCGACCTGCGCGGCGCCCCTGTTCGTGGTGTGATGCAGGGGTGCCGCACAGGTCTGCCCACTGGCTTCTGACAGCCCGGGTCCAGGCCAATGGCCTCGATCGTCCGGGGTCCGAGGCCGGCCCCGGAGGGGTGGCCGACGTCGTACGCCGGACGGCTGGTCTCCAGGGCCAGAGCTGGCGAGGCCTGGCGTACGCCGTCCGCGCGCGCTCCACCGCGACCACCTGGGCCGACGTGTCCCACGCCCAGGAGATCGATCGTTCCGTCTTCCGCGGCTGGTTCATGCGCGGCACCCTGCAACTGGTCGCCACCGAGGACGCGGGCTGGCTCCTCGGCCTTCTCGGACCCAAATTCATCAAGGACACCACCCGCCGGTACGGCGAGCTCGGGCTGTCCGAGGATCTTCGGGCCCAGGCGACTGTGGTGATCGAGAACCATCTTCTGGAGCACGGACCGACCAGCCGGGCCACGATCGGCGCAGTACTGGTGCAGGAAGGGTTGTTGCCGGAGCCGAAGGGGCAGGCGGTTTACGCCTTGATCCGGCATGCCGGGTTGCTAGGGCGGATCTGCTACGGCCCGGGGCATGACGCGGACGAGACTTGGGTCGCTGTGACGGATTGGCTCGGCCAGGCTTTGCGATTCACTGCCGAGGGAGCTGCGGACGAGCTCGCGCGGCGGTATCTCACGGCGTACGGGCCGGCGACAGAGAAGGACTTCGCGACCTGGGCCGGGTTGCCGGTGCCGGTCGCGCGGACAGCGCTGAAAGCGGTCGCGAAGACCACGTTCGTGGTCGACGGGGTGTCGTTGGCGGCGATGGACGAGTTACCGGGCCGCACTGATCTCAGGCTGCTCGGGGAGTTCGACCCGTATGTGCTGGGCTATCAGGACCGGCGCTATGCGCTGGCCGAGGAGCATCGCAAGCACATCCATCCGGGCGGCGGCATGCTGCGCCCGGCCGTGGTCGAGGCGGGCCGGGTGATCGGCTCCTGGAAGCACGAGAAATCCCAGGTCGAGCTGTTCGAGCCAGGGCCGGACCCGGCTGGGCTGGCGGAAGAAGTCGCGGACCTCGCTCGGTTCCGCGGTTGATCGTATATGCCGCATCGGGTATATATGGGGTCATGAACGAGACGCTGACTGTTGCCGACGGCCGGACCCAGTTGCGGATGGAGCGTGCGCTGGCGCATCCGGCGGAGAAGGTGTGGCGGGCGCTGACCGAACCGTCCGAGCTGTCCCGCTGGTTCCCGGCCGCGGTGGAGCTCGACCTCCGGCTGGACGGCCCGATCTCGTTCACCTTCCCCGACGGCGAAGACGACTTCGTAGAGGATCCTGACAACACGGGCGTGATCCGTGCGTTCGATCCGCCGCGGTTGCTCGAGTACACGTGGGGCGTGGAGGTCCTTCGGTGGGAGCTCGAGCCGACCGCTGATGGTTGCCTCCTCACCCTGACTGCCACGTTCGACGACCGCCCGGGATCGGCGAGCTTCACCTCCGGGTGGACGATCTGCTTCGACGCGCTCGACCGGGTGCTCGGTGGTTCGGCGGTGCCGGAGAAGGACTACGCCGAACTGCACGAGTACTACGTGAAGGCGTACGGGCTCGATCAGGGCGAGGTGCTGGACGACGGCAGCATCCGGTTCGAACGTCAGCTGATCCGTCCGAAGGAGCTCGTCTGGTCGGTCCTGACCGGAGCCGAGGCGGCCGCGATCGGCAGCACCCCGCCGGCCGGATTCGTTGCCAAGGGCATTGAACCCGGACCGGTCGAGGAGCTGACCGAGCCAACCCGGCTGGCCTATTCCTCACCGCAGGGCGAGGTCGCCTGGTCGCTGCGGGACGGCAACGGTGGAGCCCGTCTGGTGGTCACCCAGGCTGGACCGGCGGGGGAGTACCTCGCGGCCTGGCACGACCTGATCGAGTCGCTGGCTGGCGCCCTAATCAACCAGCGGTGAGGCTGCGACGTACTGGCGGAGGTGTTCGGCGGTCAGGGAGGCACTGCTCTCGACGAGGTCGGCCGGGATGCCGGTGAAGACGATCTGGCCGCCGTCGTGGCCGGCGCCCGGACCGAGATCGATCAGCCAGTCGGCGTGCGCCATCACCGCCTGGTGATGCTCGATCACGATCACCGTGTTGCCGTCGTCGACCAGTTTGTCCAGCATCGCCAGCAGTTGATCGACATCGGCGAGATGGAGTCCGGTCGTGGGCTCGTCCAGGATGTAGATCGTCCCGTTCTTGCCCATATGGATCGCGAGTTTCAGCCGTTGCCGTTCCCCGCCCGACAGGGTCGTCAGCGGTTGTCCGAGACCGAGATAGCCGAGCCCGACCGAGGCCAGCCGGTCGAGGATCGCCCGCGCCTGCCCGGTGCTGAAGAACTCCCGGGCCTCGTTGACCGACATCCGCAGTACTTCGCTGATGTTCTTCCCGCGCAGCCGATAGGCCAGCACTTCCGCGGTGAACCGCGCGCCGTTGCAGTCCTCGCACACCGACGAGACCTCGGCCATCATGCCGAGATCCGTGTAGATCAGCCCGAGGCCCTTGCAGGTCTGGCAGGCGCCGACCGAGTTCGCGCTGAACAGCCCGGCCTTCACCTTGTTGGCCTTGGCGAACTCGGTCCGGATTGGATCCAGCAGTCCGGTGTACGTCGCCGGGTTGCTCCGCCGCGACCCGCGGATCGGTTCCTGACCGGCAACGATCACTCCGGCGCGACCGGTCAGCGATCCATGGATGAGCGAACTCTTGCCCGACCCGGCGACCCCGGTCACCACGGTCAGCACCCCGAGTGGGACCTCGACGCTGACATCCTGCAGATTGTGGAGATTCGCCCCCTCGATCGTCAGGCTCCCGGTCGGACGGCGTACGACGTCTCGCAGACGCACCCGGTGGTCGAGATAGCGGCCGGTCAGCGTGCCCGACTTCTTCAGGCCCTTCAGGTCGCCCGCGTAGCAGAGCCGCCCGCCGGCCAGGCCCGCACCGGGACCGAGGTCCACCACGTGATCGGCGATCAGGATCGTCTCCGGCTTGTGTTCGACCACCAGGACGGTATTGCCCTTGTCCCGCAACTGCAGTAGCAACTCGTTCATCCGCTGGATGTCGT
>NZ_DASRXP010000412.1:0-8039 GCF_035687465.1 Kribbella sp. | reverse complement strand
GAAGTCGAGATGCCGCTGCGGTCATCCACAACGGCTCAACGACCATAACGACGACGTCACAGACCCCTCAAACGCGCAGTGCGACGAGATCACGGAATCTGGCTACTCCTCGTGTTTGCCATCTGCCCGCTCGTGGCCACTCAGGCGTAACTTAGGCGCTCGGGTAGTTGAATCCGGCCGTGACGGGGATCACCTGCGTCCCGGCCGCGAACGGCCCTGTGGAGGCGCTAGGGGCGTCCACATAATGAGAGGTTTGTCCCTCCGTAACGTCCGAAGAACCCGGGGTCCTGCCCTCCCCTTCTTCGGACGCAACGCGGCAGCGGGTGGTGTTGGGGTCGGGGGAGGTGTTGGAGGCGGACTTGGTGGTGCTGGCGTTGGGGTATCTCGATCGGGAGCCGACAGTTGAGGAGGTCAGGTGGACGAGCACCGCGGAGGCGGCGGGCCTCACCTACATCGCCTCCGGCTACACCGCGGACGTCGACCTGACCGAGCTCCGGCCGGGGGGAGAACGTGATCGTCCGCGGTCTCGGCCAGGCTTTCATCGACCTGATGGTGCTGCTCATCGAGGCCCGCGGCGGCTGGTACGACGATTGCCCCGGCCTGCTCACCTACCACCCCTCCGGCAACGAACCGATCCTGTAGGTCGGATCGCGGCGAGGTGTTCCGTACCACGCCAAGCTCGGTTACACCGTGGCCGGAGCGACCCCGGTTCCCACGCGCTACCTGACGACCGAGGCTCTCGCGGGAGAAGGGCTTCTCGACTTCCAGTCCGAGGTCAGGCCGCTGATCGACAAGGAGCTCGCGTTCGCCCACTACCAGCAGCTGTTCCAGGTCCACCCGGAGCGAACAAGGTGGTCGTGGCAACAGTTCGAGGAACTCCTGGACAGAACGTTGCCCACGGCACCCGAATTCGTTGCCGCGGTGGAACAAGCAGTGCCAGCGGCCGAGGACCGGTTCATCCTGGCCGAGGTGGATCGTCCCTTCGCCGGCGTCTCCTTCGCGGATCGCGGTGAACTCGACCGGAGGTTGGTGCGGTTGGTCGAGACGGACCTGCTGCGCCGCACCGACCCGGAGTACTCGGCCGATCTAGCGGTCTTCAATGCCTTGCTGAGCATCTACAGCGTGCTGTCGGTCGCGATCACCGCGGGCAGGCTGTCCGACGAAGATCGCGTACGGCACGTGGAGACCGAGTGGCACGGGTTCTTCTCCTTCGTCGCCAGCGGACCGCCTCCGCGCCGCTTGGAGGAACTGCTCGCGCTGCACCGGGCGGGAATCGTCCGATTCGCCGGGCCGGAATTGGAAGTTGCTCTGGACAATGATCGGTTCGTGCCCCGCAGCCCCGCAGTACCAGGGCAGGTCGGGGCTCGGCATGATCCGGCGGATGCGGTGGTCGGTGCCGGGTTCAACGGGCTCTATGTGAAGAAGAGCTCGCAGGAGGCCGTGGAGGGATACCGGCCGATCTTCGACGCCTTCATGGATTCGCCGGGTGCGCGGCACAAGCAGCTGCCGTTCACCACGCTGGAGGAGTTCCTCGGGGGCGGGTCCGTGCTGGTGGGGTCGCCGGAGCAGGTGATCGACAAGTTCGGCCGCTACCAGGAGGCGTTCGGGCACGAACTGTCCGGCGTCGCCCTCGAGGTGCCGGGGCTTCCGAGAACGACAATCGCGCCTCCGTCTAGACATTCGTCACGGAGGTGATGCCGGTACTGCGCTTGTCGTACCCGAGCCGCGTCTGGACTCAGCCGTAGGTCGGGTGCTGGGGCCAGCCTTTGGGGGAGTTCTCCCAGTCCTGCTGACGGCCGTACGGCGCCAGGTCGAGAATGTTGTTGACCCACAACAGCCGGTCCACGCCGCGCTGGCCGGTGGTGTAGGTGCGGTAGACGGTGTCGCCGTCGCGGACGAACACGTTGAGGAGGAAGCCCCCGCCCGCGCCGGTGTCCGCGGTGAATGTCGTACCGGCGGAGGAGGCGAACGGCACCGTCCAGCCCATCTTCTTCCAGTAGCCGGCCATCTGGTCCAGTGGCATGTCCGACACCGTCGCCCAGGCCACGCCGTCCCGGGCCAGGCCGTCGAGGTCGGTGACCTGGTTGGTGAAGTGCGTGCAGCCCGGACAGAAGTGGTCCGGGCCGCTGTGCATGAACTGGTAGAGCGCGAGCTGCTGGTGGTCACCGAACAGGTCGAGCAGCGTCACCGCCCCGTTCGTCGACGCGAACGTGTACTCCCCGAACCGCACCATCGGCAACCGGCGCCGCTGCGCCCCCAGCTTGTCCTGAGCCCGCGTGGCCGCCTTCTCGGCCGTCAGCAGCTCGTCCCTGGCCCGGTCCCACTCCTCCGCGGATACCACCGGAGGCAGCGCGTTCTGTCCAGCCATGTTCTTGTCCTCTCCAGGAGTCTTTGAGAGTACGACGAAGCCGCGCCCGGCTTCTCGACATCGAATTTCCGCTCCCCGGCAGATCGTGCTGGACCGAAAATCTGGCCAGAAGTACTCGCGGGAGCCGGTATGCTTTCCGGGACGGACTGAGGGGCCTGCAAGGTGCGGTCGGCTCGATTTCACATCGGGGCGGCAGACCGTGTAATCTCTCTCCTCGGCCCGCCCCTTTAGCTCAGTCGGCAGAGCGTCTCCATGGTAAGGAGAAGGTCTACGGTTCGATTCCGTAAAGGGGCTCTGAGAATCGCTGTCCCGTCCGGTCCGCCGGATGGGATGACGGTCTCTCTGGCGGGGTAGCTCAGGTGGTTAGAGCACACGGCTCATAATCGTGGTGTCGCGGGTTCGACTCCCGCCCCCGCTACCCACCAACGCAGTATCTCGAGAGTGCGATCACCCAAGTTGCGCACTCCTGACAAGAAGAGGCACTAGTGGCCAAGTCGACCGACGTCCGCCCGAAGATCACGCTGGCCTGCACGGTGTGCAAGGAGCGCAACTACATCACCAAGAAGAACCGGCGCAACGACCCGGATCGTCTTGAGCTGAAGAAGTACTGCGCCCGCTGCAACGACCACACCGAGCACCGCGAAACCCGCTGACCTCAGCACTCTTCGCGAGGGCCGCTTCGGATCACCGAAGCGGCCCTTTTCGCGTGCCCGGAATCATGTAGCTCAGGATTACTTAGGAGCTAAGGTTTCCTGATACGCTCGAAGTGTTAGCCGGCGCAGGCCGGTGGGTTCCGAGCGAAGGATCAGGCTGTGGCCGTACTGAAGATCATCATTGCCAGCACGCGACCCGGCCGGGTCGGTTTCCCGGTCGCGAAGTGGATCGACGCGCTGGCGGTGGAGCACAGTGCCTTCGACACTGTCGAGCTGGTCGACCTCGCCGAGGTGGACCTGCCGTTCATGAACGAGCCCAACCACCCGCGGATGGGGCAGTACATCCACCAGCACACCCAGGACTGGAGCCGGACCGTCGACGAGGCGGACGCTTTCGTCTTCGTGATGCCGGAGTACAACTACGGCTACAACGCCGAGCTGAAGAACGCCATCGACTACCTGCACACCGAGTGGCAGTACAAGCCGGTCGGCCTGGTCAGCTACGGCGGGGTCGCGGCCGGCACTCGTGCCGCGCAGATGATCAAGCAGGTGGTCACCACGCTGAAAATGATCCCGATCTTCGAGGCGGTCTCCATCCCGTTCGTCCGCCAGTTCATCGACGACGACGGTAATCTGGTCGCCAACGACGTGATGACAACGGCGGCCGAGGCCATGCTCGACGAACTGCACCGGCTGGCCGACGCGCTGCGTCCGCTCCGGGCGGCCGTGGTCACCACCTGAGCAGGGGGCTCGCATGGGGGAAGTGCGCGACATCCACAAGATCTGCCCGCGGTTCCACGCCGCCATCGAGCTGATCGGCGCGCGCTGGACCGGCGCGATCCTGGTCGCCCTGATGGAGGGCCAGAACCGCTACGCGCTGATCAAGGCTGCAGTACCAGGCCTCAGCGACACCATGCTCGCCGAACGCCTCCGCTCCCTCGAAGCCGAAGACATCGTCGAACGCCGCGTCATCCCCTCCACCCCCGTCCAGGTCGAGTACTACCTAACCCCCAAAGGCCAAGACCTGGAACAGGTAGTCAAATCCATCGAAACCTGGTCCCACCGCTGGATCCCAGTCCCGCAGGCCTGACCGCCCTCAGATCCACTTCTCCGGGCGCCGACGCACGGCCTTGATCGCCGGGTCGTAGACGGATTCGGGGAGCTGGGATCGGCGGAGCGCCGTCTCGTTGATGCTGAAGAACCCAAGATCCGCGAACCGCTTATGTGGCTTGGGGTTTCCTGGCGGCATCGCCATGATCACCTGTTGCTCGGGCCGGACCTGCTTCACCGCCCTGATCGCCGGAGCAAAGTCGGAGTCGGCGCTGATCAGCAGTGTCAGGTCGGCCAGCCCTCGGGCGACATCTGCAACCATCGCGGCTGCCAAAGCGACATCGGTCTCCTTCTCCTCGAAGGTGCGCACTTTGCGAGGGCAGGCGCAGAGCCAGTCCTCACCGCACTGTTTGCAAGGTGCCAGCTTGCGCGGCTTGAACCAGCCGATCTGCACATCCAGGACTGATCCGCAGTGCGCTTGCAGGCCTCGAGATAGTGGTTCTGGCGCGACGCGGCGTCAGGCTCGCCCTTCACCAGTGCCGTGTAGTAGCGGACGACGGCGATGTCATCCTCCGGTCGGAGGCGCTGTACCAAGTCGGCGACGTCAAGCCAGAGGTACTTGCGGGCGAACTTGCTTTTCATGCCGTAGAAGAGGTTGAAACCGTCGATATAGGCGGCAACCGTCGCCATGCCCTGCCCCCGTCAATGAGCCGTGGGCCAACCGCGGCCCGTGGTAAAGTAACGACATCGATGCCGGTTCGGCCGGCTGGAATGGCCCCCTCACGGGGGCCGTTTTTTTGCCCGGACGGCCTTCGCATCGACACGTTCAGTTGTAGACGGCTCCACCGACAGTTATCAGACGGTGAGGATGGGGCGGCCGGCTGTGTAGGCGGTTAGGCGGGTGGGGCGGGGGGTTAGGCAGCAGGAGCCGCAGACGGTGCCGCAGCCTTTTTCGCTGGTGTAGTAGAGGCAGCAGGTGTTGCGGAGGTAGACGAGTTTGTTGGCGGCTTCGGTGACGTCGCCGAGGCGGGCCAGGCCGGCCGGGGCCTTGGCGATGAAGGTGTCCCAGCGCTCTTGTAAGAAGGAGGGCGCGACCGTCTCCTCTTCGCGGGTTGCGGCGCAGAAGCCCATAGCGCAACCGGCTGCCACGCCGCCGTGGAGTTGGCGGAGACCTGCGCGGGTTCGGCGATGGAGTTCTGTTGCCAGTGGGAGAAGGTGCTCTGCCAGCACCACGTCGTACAGGGTCTGGAGACCGCCTGGCAGGAAGCGGGCGGATCTGATCACGACCGAGGCGAGGCCGTGGCCGTCGTGCGGGCGGACCCAGAGGTTGTGCGGGCGGATGTCGAGCACCCGGCCCTCCAGCGCCCAGAGCAGCAGCGCCGTCGCGGGCGCGCGGCCGGCGTAGAACGACATCAGGCTGAGCGCGTTCGCGTGGGCCGAGACGTGGCCGCTCGCGTCGTGGTCGCGCTTGAGTAGTTCGGTCAGCTCGGGGCTGTCCGGTTCGAGGATCCGGTCGACCCGGAGCCAGTCGGTGCCGCTCGGCTCGCCGATCTCCAACCGGTAGCGAGGGGCATACCTGGCCAGCGCGGCCACACCCGCCCTACCAGCTACAGAACCTGCCGTGACACTGCGTGCCGTCACACTTCCTACCTTCCTGCGATCCCCCAGTGATCTCAGTCGAGTGGGTGGCGGCCCTCGGTGTCACAGTCTGCCAGTAGGGTTACTGGATATGACGATCGACGCCACGATGGTCGGCCGGAGCTATGCGGCCGCCGAGTCCTACCAGGTCGGCCGGGAGAAGATCCGGGAGTTCGCCGACGCGATCGGGGACCCCAACCCGGCGTACCGCGGTGATGAGGCGATCGCGCCGCCGACGTTCGCGTTCGTGCTCAGCGCCGGGGCGCTCGACCTGTTGCTCGCGGACCCGGACCTCGGCCTCCGGCTGGACCGGATCGTGCACGGCGCCCAGAAGTTCAACTACGTCCGCCCGATCAAGGCAGGCGACGAGGTGGCCGCGAGAGCGACCATCACCACCGTCCGCAAAGCGGGTGACGTCGAGGTGATCATGTACGAGACCGTGCTGACGACTGCCGAGGGCGAGCCGCTCGCCACCTCGACCGCGACCGTCACGCACAACCGGGCGGACGCATGAGTCCCCAAGGTGCGGCCGAGGTCGGCACCGAACTGCCCTCGCTGACCGTCACGCTGCGGCGCGAGGACCTGGTCCGGTACGCCGGTGCCAGCGGCGACTTCAACCCGATCCACTGGAGCGACCGGATGGCCGCGGCCCTCGGTCTGCCCGGCGTGATCGCGCACGGCATGCTGACGATGGCGAGCGCTGCTCGGGTCGTCACGGACTGGCTGGACGACCCGGCTGATCTCGTCGAGTACGGCGTGCGGTTCACCAAGCCCGTCGTGGTTCCGGACGACGACAAGGGCGCGACGGTCACCTTCTCGGCGAAGGTGGACAAGGTCGCGGACGGGCTCGCCGAGATCGACATCACCGCGATCGCCGGCGAGGACAAAGTCCTCGGCCGGGCCAGGGCGGTCGTGCGCGTCCCGTGAGTACTTCGCAGCCCCCTTTCGGGACACCGACCGCGACGTCGGCCGAAACGCCAACCAGCACGTCGACCGAGACGTCGACCGTGACCGCCGACGTTCGGCTGGCGGATTTGACCACTCTGCGGATCGGAGGGCCGGCCGACCGGCTGGTCGCGGCGACCACCGAAGCCGACCTGATCACGGCGATCCGTGATGCCGATGCCGCGAAGGAGCCGGTGCTGCTGCTGTCCGGCGGGAGCAATGTGGTGATCGGCGATGAGGGGTTCCGCGGCACGGTGATCAAGGTCGCCACCACCGGGATCCGGGTCGACGCCGATGCCTGCTCCGGCGCGATGATCCACGTCGCAGCGGGGGAGGACTGGGACGCCGTCGTCCAGCGCGCGATTGGTGAGGAGTGGAGCGGGCTCGAGTCGATGTCCGGGATCCCCGGGCTGGCCGGTTCGACGCCGGTGCAGAACGTCGGCGCGTACGGGCACGAGGTCGCCGAGACGATCGCCTCCGTCCGGGTCTGGGACCGCGTCGACAACGCCGTCCGGACGATCTTCGCTGCCGACTGCGGATTCACCTACCGGAGTTCGCGGTTCAAGGCCGACCCGGCGCGCTACGCAGTACTGGAGGTTGCCTTCCAGCTTCGGCTCGGGGACCTGTCGGCGCCGATCGAGTACGCCGAACTGGCCCGGGTGCTCGAGGTCGAGCCGGGATCGCGGGCACCGATGACCGCGGTACGAGAGGCTGTTCTCGGGTTGCGCCGGAGCAAGGGGATGGTGCTCGACGAGGCGGACCACGACACGTGGAGTGCCGGGTCCTTCTTCACGAACCCGATCCTCGACACGACGGCCGAAGTACCGGCGGGTGCACCGCAGTGGCCGCAGCCTGATGGCCGGGTGAAGACCAGCGCGGCCTGGCTGATCGAGCACGCCGGCATCGCGAAGGGGTACGCGATCGGCAACGCGGCCGTCTCCTCCAAGCACACCCTGGCCCTGACCAACCGCGGCAACGCCACCGCCAAAGAACTCCTGGCCCTGGCCGCCCACGTCCGCTCCCAGGTCCACCAGGCCTTCGGCATCACCCTCATCAACGAACCAGTCCTGGTGAACTGCAGCCTCTGATTTGTTCGCGTGTTCAGAGGCGCCAGGTGGGTTCATTTTGTTGCATCCAGTGGATTAGGTGTTCGGCCGCCTTGGGGCATCGGCCTGGGCCGGTGAGGAGGTCGGCGGCTACCTGGGGGAGGGCGGCGATTCTGATGCCTGTCGGGGTTCTGCGGGCGCGGGTGTAGACGACGTTCAGGTGGGGTTCGGCGAGGAGGACGTCGGCGGTGGCTGGGGATGGGGTGAGGTTCCAGGCTTCGGCGGCTGCGGCGGCGTCTGGGGTGTAGATCATCGCGGTGCGGATCGGGGGAGTGCTGG
>NZ_DASRXP010000411.1:0-6852 GCF_035687465.1 Kribbella sp. | reverse complement strand
GAGGTCGACATCACCTTCACCTCGATCGCGATCTCGTACCAGGCGGCGCCCGACGTCGCCCCCGAGACCCATATGCGCGTCGTCCGGTACCGCGGTCAGGACTTCTCCCGCCTGACCGACGTCGACCAACTGGTACGCCGGTTCGTCCGCGGCGATCTGACCCGCGAGGAGTCGAGCCGCGAACTGGCCCGGATGGTCTCCGCGGGTCCACCGTTCCCGCGCTGGAGTTCGGTGCTCGCCTGGGGCGTGATGGCAGGTGGAGCGACTCTTCTCCTCGGCGGCGGTTGGCTGATCACCCTCGTCGCGGTAGTCACCGCGATCCTGATCGAACTGAGCAACAGGTGGTTCAACCGCCAGCGGCTGCCCGCGTTCTACCAGCAGGTCGCCGGCGCTTTCGTCGCGACATCCGTCGCCCTGATCCTCTACGCCGTCCACGCACCCGTGAAACCGTCGCTGGTCGTTGCTGCAGGCATCATCATGCTGCTGGCCGGCATCGCCCTGACCGGCGCCGTCCAGGACGCGATCACCGGGTACTACGTGACCGCTGCCGCCCGCAGTCTCGAAGCGATGTTGCTGACCGGCGGGATCATCGCCGGCGTCAGCCTCGGAATCACCCTCGGCATCAAGCTCGGCCTCCCGGTCGCGATCGAGGCCCAGACGATCCAGCTCGCGAACCTCCCGATCATGGTCGGCTCAGGCGCGTTGATGGCGGTTGCGTTCGCGTACGCGTCGTACGCGCCGCTGCGTTCTCTTCTGCCGGTGGCAGTCGTCGGCGCCGCCGGGTCGCTCGTCTTCACACTGATGACGCGCGCCGAGTTCGGCCCTGCTTGGTCAACCGCGGTCGCCGCCTTCACCGTCGGCCTCGGCGGTTACTCCCTCGGCCGCCGCTCCGGCGTCCCGCCCCTCGTCGTGGTCGTCTCCGGCACGGTCCCCCTCCTCCCAGGTCTCACCATCTACAAGGGCCTGTACGAGGTGATGGCCCTGGGCAACCTCATCGGCATAGTCAGCCTCGCCACCGCGGTGGCAATTGGCGTCGCCCTGGCATCAGGTGTCATCCTCGGCGAATACGTAGCCCAACCCATCCGCCGAGAAGCCCGCCGCCTCGAAGACCGCCTCGCCGGCCCCCGCCTGGTAGGCCCCCGCCGCCCCATCCGCCGCCGCACCTCCCGCCCCCGCCGCCGAAGCACCAATTAGAGCGGCTAGCGAAGGGTGCCGAGTTCGTTGACGACCCGGGTGGGGATGCCGAGAAAGGTGTCGCGGGCAACCGTGCCGTAGGCGATGTTGAAGGTGTGCAACTCGTAGACCCAAAGGCCGTTGCAGGTTGAGGCGACTGTGCGGTAGTTGAGGTGCCAGCGGATCCACTGACCTGGTTCCAGTCGAACCGCCGGCCGCCGATGCCGAGGAGGCATTGCGAAGGCGATCTCAGGAAAGACCCGCAGCCGCCCGTCCTGCTCGTCCAGGCGTACTCCGCGGTCCGTTGGTTCGGTCGTACCGAACACAGCCGTGAATCCTTCGGCCTCCGACATCTTCACGTCGTGCATGAGTGGGAGCGTCGTGGACGGTAGGCGGAATGCGGTGGGCGCACTGTTCCGAACCGTCGCCGCAGGACCGCCCCGTGACTGCTTGGTCCAGCTGGTGCGAATTCGTTGAACGGCAACCTCCATGCGCCGATGGTCGCATTCGTTGCCACCCGAGCGACACCGAATATTTCTGGGGCGTCAGTGCCTGCGGTCGGTGACGGATCATCGGATTTCCTCGAGGACTACGTCGTCGAGTTGGAACCACACGTCCTGGCCGTGGCCGAAGAAGCCGCTGTACAGCTGGATCAGGGACTCGCGGCCGGAGTCGAACTCGACGGTGACCTTCGTGTACTGCGGATGCGCGCCGCCCGGCCGTTCCGCCAGGGTCTTGCCGCGGAGCGTCCGGACCCCCAGCATCGTCTCGGTGTTGTTGTCCGCGGTGTGGATCCAGGCGGACAGGCGGTAGCGGTGATGGGGGCGGACGGCAACGTTCTGTTGCAGGGCGTGGAGGCCGATCGAGTCCCGGAGGAAGGCGTTGTTCGCGCCGGTGTGGCCGAGGTTCGTCTTGTCGATCCCGCCGCGGCCGTTCAGCTGCCAGGGTGGGGACGGTGAGGCGCCGGTCTGTTCCTCGAAGCCGGGATCCGTGACCAGGTTGGTTTTCAGGCCGTCGTCGGTCAGTTTCGTGTGCATCAGGAACACGTTGTACGGATCCCACTGCGACATCGTGAAGTACAGGTCCGGTCCGGACGACCACGGATGCATGTAGGTGCCGTAGAGCCCCGGGTAGTCGCTGCCTTTGGCAACCACCTGCTCGCCACCCCACGGACCCGTTAGCGACCCAGCGGAGCGGAGTACGACAGAGGCTCTTTGCTCGTCGAGGTACATCATCAACCACTTGCCGAGATACGCGTTCCACTGCACGGAGACCTCGCTGATCGGACCGATGGCGATCGGCGCGGCGGTGCTCTCCCGGGTGGACCAGGACTTGCCGTCCCAGTAGCGCCAGGCGTTCTTCGTCAGCACCTGTTTCTCGGGGACCCGGGCCAGGTGCGCGTTGCCGAACCGCCCGTTCGGCGTACCGATCATGTAGACGTAGCCGTCCTTGCGGACCAGCGCGTTCATCTGGAAGTTGTCGTCCCAGGCGACCGTGTTCTGCCAGCGCGCGGTCGGGTGCTTCGTCCAGGTCTGGCCGTTGTCGTCGGAGTAGGCAAAGCCGGTGTAGTTCGTGAACCAACTTCCGGCCGGACCCCAGTAGTTGACCGACATGTACTGGACGTACTGCCGCTTGCCCACCGAGATCCCGGCGGTCGGGATCACCGTGTGCTCGTCGCGGTCGATCTTCTTGCAGTCGAGGAACTGCTTGGCGTGCCCCGGGCGGTCTTCGGCCGCGCTGTCGAAGCTCATCCCGTCCGCCAGGTTGCGGTCCTTGCTCCGCAGCAGCACGTTGCAGCGCCAGTCGAGCGTCGCCGGGTCGCCGGCACCACCGCCCGGACCGGTCCAGCCGCTGCCGTAGCTGTCGCCGAACGCGGACAGGATCTCGCCGGAGCCGTTGTCCCAGAGGATGCCGAGATCGGTCGACTTCAGCTGGAACCGGGCCTCGGTGTCGTTGATCGACTCCGGTCCGGTGAGCTTGGCGACCCGCTGGGCCGGCGACGGAACCGCTCCGGCCTGGGCGGGCGGCGCGGACCCGCTCGGCAGCAGCGCCGCGCCGAGCAGCAGGGGCAGGACCAGAACGAATCGCTTCTTCATGCGCGTCTCCTCAAAGGGCGGGTCAGAGCGCGAGTCAAGGTGAGAAATCGATTTCTCGGTACCGTAACCGGCACCACGCAGCCGGTCAACGGCTCGGCGCCGGGCGCTGTGATTTACTGCTGGTGGTGCGATTCCAAGGTGTGACGGCAGGGAGCTGATCCCGGGCCCGTCGGCTCCGTGCGGTAGGCGGAGTGACCCGGCCGCGACCGGGGCCATGCGGTGATACCCCGCTTCCGCTCGGATCCGATCGGGTCCCTGGCCGTTTCAGGCACAGGAGCTGGAAGCATGTTCACAGGAAGAATCGAGTGGACCGCCACTGTCGCCGAGGTCCGCGGCGAGGCTGTGCGGGTCAAGCTCGACCCCGACCTCCCAGCGAACGGGCGAGGTCTGTTCGTCGCCGGTGGCGCCGTCTGCCTCGACGGGGTCCGCCTCACGATGGAGTCGGCCGGTCCGACCGAACTGGTCGCCACCATCACCGACGAGACCCGCCGCCGCACCACCCTCGACCGCATCAGCGCCGGTACTTCGGTCCACTGCGAACTGCCCCTCGCGGCCGGCGACCGGATCGACGAGGAACCGGCGGGGCGTCGGGTCTGGATCAAGCCGGGCGACCGGCTGCTTGCTCGCCTGGTCGCGAAGTCCTCGGTGGCGATGAACGGGGTCAGCCTGACGGTGGCGGAGGTGCTGAAGGACCGGTTCTCGGTGGTCCTGGTGCCGAACACCCTGAAGAAGACGAACCTCGGCGACCTGGCCATCGGGGACCGGGTCAATCTGGAGAGTGACCTGCTCACCCGGATGGCACGCGAAGGGCACGGGCCTGAGCTGCTGAAGGCGATCAGTCGGTTGCCCTGGGCGGGTCACCTGAACGGGCCGGTCGGCGTACAGAAGGTTGTCGCTCAACTGGCTGCCGGCGGTGGGGTGGTGGTCTGGGATCCCACGCTCGAGGGTGAAGGCGATGTCGTCTTCGCGGCGGAGAAGTTCCGGCCGGAGGCGATGACCTTCCTGCTGACGCAGGTGTGTGGGCACACGACGGTTCCTTGTCACCCGTCGGTCCTCGAGCGGCTGGAGATCCAGCGGATGCCTGGCAAGGGTGATCGGCAGGGGACGTTGCCGCACGTACCGGTCGACCTGGCGTCGCTTCCCGGGACTGGCGTGAGTGCGGCCGACCGGGCGGCGACCATCCGCCGCCTCGCCTCGGCCGACGCTGTTCCGAGCGACTTCCTCAGGCCCGGCCACGTGTTTCCGCTCGCCGCCCGACCCGGGTTGCTGGCTGAGAGACGAGGGCACACGGAGGCGACGGTCGCGTTGTGTAGCGCCGCGGGGCTGGCGCCGGTCGGGGTCTGCTGCGAGGTGATGCGACCCGACGGTGTGATGGCGGACGCGGTCGACCTGGAACAGTTCGCGCTCCGCTGGGACCTGCCGATGATCGACGTCCACGACCTGGCGAGTTGGCTGTGAAGGGCGCGGAGTTGTACGACGACCCAGTGTTCCTGGCCGGATACCGGCAACTCAGGCGGGACAAACTCGGGCTCAACGAGGAGCTGGAGATCCCCGCGATGGCAGCGCTGCTACCACCGGTCGACGGATTGCAGGTGGTGGATCTGGGCTGCGGTGAGGGCGGACTCGCAGTACGGCTGGCTGAAGCCGGGGCGTCCGCGGTGGTTGCTGTGGATGCGTCGGAGTCGATGTTGTCGCGGGCTTCACAGCATTCGCGGGTGTACTACGTGCGCTCGGATCTGGCGGACTTCGACCTGGCACCGGGGACGGTGGATCTCGTGGTCAGCAGCCTGGCGTTGCACTACGTCGAGGATCTGGAGGGGCTGGTCGCGCGGATCAGGAGCTGGCTGTCTCCTGGTCGGCGGCTGGTGTTCTCGGTCGAGCATCCGATCATCACCGCACCGCTGGAGCCGTCCGACGGGGGCGTCGACGACTATGCGGACGAGGGGCCGAGGCAACGATCCTGGTTCGTCGACGGGGTGGTGAAGTATCACCGGACGATCGGCTCGACGCTGGCGACGCTGCAGCGACAGGGATTCGCGCTGGAGGCGGTGGAGGAACCGCAGCCGACCGAGGTCCAGATTCGGCACTACCCGCACCTCGCGGTGCACCGGCGCAGACCGCCGTTGTTGCTGGTATCTGCGAGGGTGCGGTGACTCCGGACGCGCCCAGCCGTTAGAGTTACCGACTGGAAACATCGGCCTGCTATCGCTGGGTCACCGCCCGGCGGGCTCGGAGGATCGACGTGGCACTGGGTAGGACGTCCCCGCGGGACCTGCCGCTGTTCGCGGAGCTGTCCGGCCGGGAGATCAAGGACATCTTCCGGGCCGGCGAAGAGGTCTCGGTACCGGCCGGATGGTCCCTGATCCTGGAACAGACCCCGCCGGACGCGGCGTACCTGATCCTGAGTGGGACGGCGGCGGTCCGGGTGAAGGGTGAGGAGATCGCCGTCCTCGGGCCGGGCGACATCGCCGGTGAGGTCGCGGTCCGGCAGAACCGGTTGCGGACGGCAACGGTGACGGCGAAGAGCCGGCTGCAGCTGCTGCACTTCACCCGGGAGAAGTTCGACGACCTGACCAACCGGCTGCCGAACTTCCGCGACGCCATCGACGCCACCATCGCCGAGCGCCGTGGTGACCAGCCCAACTCCTGAGCAGTCGCCGACCCAACCCTCCGCGCCGGACGCCGCCCCGCACACCCCCGCCCCGGCCGGTGCGTCGGAGGCGGGTCCGGAGCCGGATCTGGCGGTGTTGCAGAAGGGGTTCGAGCAGGCGTTGCTGGGTGGGGAACGGAAGTTCACCCGGCTCCAGGTCTCCGAGCGGGCCGGCGTCTCGATCGAGCGGACCGAGCAGATGTGGCACGCGCTCGGCTTCGCGACCGTGCCGGACGACGAGATCGCCTTCACCGACGACGATGTCGAGGCACTCCGGCTGGTCGCGGCCCTGGAGGACGACGGGTTCATCGATCCCGCGATCGAGTCGTCGCTGGCCCGCAAGCTCGGCCAGACCCAGTCCCGGCTGGCCTCCTGGCAGTCGGCGATGTTCCTTGACTTGCTCGGCCGCTCGAAGCTGTCCGCCGACGACGCGCTCGAGGTCGCCTCGTTGTTGCTGCCGGCAATGGAAAGGCTGCAGACCTATGTCTGGCGGCGTCATCTGGCCGCGGCCGCCGGTCGTGCGGTGGCAGGATCCGACGAGCTGTCGCGGGGCGTCCGTGCGGTCGGGTTCGCCGACATCGTCAGCTATACGCGGTTGACCCGGAGGTTGTCCGAGCTCGAGCTCGGCCAGTTGATCGAGCGGTTCGAGGGGATGGCCGCGGACGTGGTCGCGCTGAACGGCGGCCGGGTGATCAAGTCGATCGGTGACGAGGTGCTCTTCGTGACCGATACCGCGGCGCAGGGAGCCGCGGTTGCCCTTGCCCTGCAGGAGAAGGTGGCCGAGGCCGGGGACCTACCCGAGCTGCGGATCGGCCTCGCATACGGGAGCATCCTGATCCGGCTCGGCGACATCTACGGCGAGGTGGTGAACCTCGCCTCCCGTCTCACCTCCGAGTGCAAGCCCGGCCGGATCAGGATGCTCCCGTATGCGAG
>NZ_DASRXP010000410.1:0-4431 GCF_035687465.1 Kribbella sp. | reverse complement strand
CGAAACACCCGCCTCGGCCGCCACCGCGCGATGACTGACACCGGCGACCCCGTCCCGCTCGACCACCCTCAACGTCGCCGTCAGCAACTCGGTGCGACGAAGGTTGCCGCGCAGCCTCCGGCCGTCGGTTCTGGTCGCTAGTACCTGCCTGACCTGCACGAACGGCAAACTATCAGGACAGACGTACCACTTGTTTTTCGGGCCCGAAAACGGTCGGATCGGCGCTTTCGGCGACATACGCTCGTCCTCGTGCCTCACAACGACACTTCACCAGGAACCGCTCAGCCGGCCCCGATGAGTACCGCGATGCGCAGGGCGTTGAAGCGTGCGGACGACGGCAAGACCCTCGACCCGACCGAGGCCGAGATCCTGCTCACCGCCTCCGGCGAGGCCCTCGTTGCGCTGATGGCGACAGCCGCCCGGGTCAGGGACCAGGGACTGGCGGACGCCGGGCGCAGTGGGGTCGTCACGTACTCCAAGAAGGTCTTCATCCCGCTCACGCGGTTGTGCCGGGATCGCTGTCACTACTGCACCTTCGCGACCACACCAGGCCGGGTGCATTCGCCGTACCTGAGTCCTGATGAGGTGCTCGAGATCGCGCGGCAGGGGGCGGCGCTCGGCTGCAAGGAGGCGCTCTTCACTCTTGGCGATGCTCCCGAGGATCGCTGGGACGCGGCTGCTCAGTGGCTCGAAGAGGCTGGCTACGACAGCACGCTCGACTACGTGCGGGCGATGGCGATCCGGGTGCTCGAGGAGACCGGGTTGCTGCCGCACCTGAACCCGGGCGTGATGTCGTGGCAGGACCTGCAGCGGCTGAAGCCGGTCGCGCCGAGCATGGGCATGATGCTGGAGACCACCTCGCGCCGACTGTTCGAGGAGAAGGGCCAGCCGCACTTCGGTTCGCCCGACAAGGACCCGGCGATCCGGCTGCGGGTGCTGGAGGATGCCGGTCGGTCGAACGTGCCGTTCACCAGTGGCCTGCTGATCGGCATCGGCGAGAACCTCGAAGAGCGGGCCGATTCCATCTTCGCGCTGCGGCGGATCGCCCGGCAGTACAGCGGTATCCAGGAAGTGATCATCCAGGGGTTCCGGGTGAAGCCGGACACGGCGATGCGCAATGACGCCGACGTCCCGCTGGACGAGTGGCTGGCCGCGATCGCGGTCGCGCGGATCGTGCTCGGCCCACGGATGCGGGTCCAGGCGCCGCCGAACCTGGTGGACCTCAACGAGTGCCGCCGGCTGCTCGATGCCGGGGTCGACGACTTCGGCGGGGTCTCGCCGCTGACGCCTGACCACGTGAACCCTGAGCGTCCCTGGCCGCAGATCGACGATCTTGCCAAGGTGACGGCCGAGGCCGGTTTCGCCTTGCGGGAAAGGCTGACCGCGCACCCGGAGTACCTGCGGGAGCCCTGGCTGGATCCGCGGCTGATCTCGCACGTGGAGGCGCTGGTCGATCCCGAGACCGGGCTGGCGAACGAGGACGCGTACCCCAAGGGTCTGCCGTGGCAGGAGCCCGATGGCGGCTGGGACAGCGTCGGGCGGACCGACCTGCACACCGCGATCGACACCGAGGGCCGCCGTACGGAAACCCGCTCCGACTTCGACGCGGCGTACGGCGACTGGGACGTCCTCCGCGAAGACGTCGCCGCCCGCCGCGCTGGAGAAAGCCAGCCGGAGCGGATCGAGGCCGAGGTGAAAGCTGCCTTGGCCGCTGCCGAGCGGGATCCGGCGGGGTTGTCGGATGCTCAGGCTCTGACGTTGATGACGGTTACCGGGCCGGCGCTGGACGCGTTGGCGGGGATCGCGGATGAGTTGCGGAAGGCAACGGTCGGCGACGATGTGACTTATGTAGTGAACCGGAACATCAACTTCACCAATGTCTGTTACACGGGTTGCCGCTTCTGTGCCTTCGCCCAGCGGCGGACCGACGCGGACGCGTACTCACTGTCGATGGATGAGGTCGCCCAGCGCGCCGAGGAGGCCTGGGTGATCGGCGCCACCGAGGTCTGCATGCAGGGCGGCATCCACCCGGACCTGCCCGGTACTGCGTACGCGGACCTGGTGCGGGCGGTCAAGGACCGGGTCCCGGAGATGCACGTGCACGCGTACTCGCCGATGGAGATCGTGAACGGCTCCGTCCGGACCGGGCTGTCGATCGAGGAGTTCCTGATCTCGGTGAAAGAGGCCGGGCTGGACAGCATCCCGGGCACGGCGGCGGAGATCCTGGACGACGACGTGCGCTGGATCCTGACCAAGGGAAAGTTGCCGACGGCAAGCTGGATCGAGGTGATCAGTACCGCGCACAAGGTGGGACTGCCGTCGTCGTCGACGATGATGTACGGGCACGTGGACTCGCCGCATCACTGGGTCCAGCACCTGCGCACGATCGCCGCGGTGCAGGACCAGACGGGCGGGTTCACCGAGTTCGTGCTGCTGCCGTTCATCCACCAGAACTCGCCGATCTACCTGGCCGGTGTGGCGCGCCCCGGTCCGACGTACGACGAGAACCGCGCGGTGCACGCGATGTCGCGGATCATGCTGCACGGGCGGATCGACAACATCCAGTGCTCATGGGTGAAGCTCGGCGTCGACGGTTGCGTCGCAGTACTGAACGGCGGCGTGAACGACATCGGCGGCACCCTGATGGAGGAGACCCTCAGCCGGATGGCCGGCTCCAAGCACGGCTCCCGCAAGTCCATCGAAGAGCTGACCCAAATGGCCACCGCCGCAGGCCGCCCGGCCCGCCAACGCACCACCACCTACGGCGAGGTCCACCGCCCCCTCAGCAACGTCGGAGGCTCACTCGACCTGCTCCCCTGACAAGCCTGCAATCGCTTGTTTTACAGGGTTTCACGTCGATCGCTGAGTGCGATGAACTGACCACGGCGTTCCCCCGTACTTCCTCCGAAAGGGATTTACGGGGGGAACCACCATGCTCATCTTTATCCTCGCGACCATCACCACCACACTCGCCCTGATCGTCTACATCGCCCTGACGACCACCCCACTCCTCCAAGACCTCCTCAACCTCGACAACCGACCGCGGTGCGGGAGGAGAGCGAGGGGAAGGGATGACGAAGCGGAAGCACTCGTACGCGAGGATGTCGACCTCGATGCCGAGGTGGTGCGCGACAAGCGGGGCGAGCGCATCACGGAGAAGCGCGCGAGTGAGCTCGCGGAAGACGCTCTGGAGCAGGCTCGGGCCGGGCGCCCATCACTCAGTGGCTCCCGGCGGGCCTCGCCTCAGATCGCCTTCCGGGTGCCCGATGAACTGCAGGCTCGCGCCGAGGCGAAGGCCAAAGCTCAAGGCATCAGCCTGTCGCAGTTCGCCCGGGAGGCGCTGGAGCGCGCGGTCGGCGAGTGAGTTTCAGCGGTGATTGACGGTGAACGAACAGCGAGCGTCAGCGAGCCGGGTCGAGGTCGACTGCGGTGGTTCGGTTTCGGCGCTTGGTGCCGAGCCGGTGGCCGACCACGATCAGACCGAAGCCGATCAGGTAGATGGCGCCGGTGACGGCGAGATACTCCCACGACACCGCCTGCGGATCCTCCGGGAATCCCCGGGTCCGATCGCCGACCCAGCCGCGGACCAGGTCCACGCTCTGGAAAGTGAAGGTGTAGCTGAAGATCGCGATGTAGGCGACGCAGGCCGACAGTCGGCTGCGGAGCAGGAAGCCGAGCGGGAAGGCGCAGAGCACGGTGATCAAGGCAATCATGAGGATCCCTCCGAGGTGGATGTCTGATGACATCTCCAAGCTCCTCTCACCGAGCCTGACGGACATCCGTGCCACCGCCGCACCTGATCGACGCCAGCACTCACGTGCTGGCACTGGTGCGCTATCAGGCCGTCCCGGCGATCATGAGGTGTGGTCAGGTCCAGAGCTCTCCGCTGGGTGGTAGCCGCGACGGTCGTCTTCGTCGCGGCCACTGCGGTGCGGTCAGCACTGGCTTTCGGCCCGGCCTCCATCGGCGAGCCTGCGGATTTCCCCACACTGACCCTGCTCTTGGCTCCTGCGCTGATCCTCGGCTGGCTGGTCGGGCTTCGGGCTCCGACGAGTCCCGTTGGGCCAGCACTCGCCTGGACGAGCGCCTTACCGGCCGTGGTGTACGCAATCGAGGAGTGGGGCGCGAGCTACTTCACGGCCGATCCCTGGCCGGGTTCTCACACAGCCGCGGTAGTCGGTGTCGGTGTCTGGCCTTGGCAGTTCCTGGGCTTCGTCGCGTTGGTGCTGGTGTTCCCAGACGGGCCTCTGCCGGGATGGCGGTGGCGGCTGGTTGCGATCGCCGCACCTTTGGCAGCCTTGCTAGTGAACTTCGTCGTCTCCACTGACACCGTCAACTACTCAGATCAGCCAAGTGGCCTGCAGTTGGCCGGCAGTCCACCCTTCGTGCTGCCGCTGCCGCTGCGGATCGCCCTGCTCTGCTTGGCGTTCG
>NZ_DASRXP010000409.1:0-4247 GCF_035687465.1 Kribbella sp. | reverse complement strand
CGACAGCGCGATCAGGACGGCCGAGTACGTCAACGTCAGCCGGAACCGGATCGTCTGGGTCCACGCCGGCAGTCGTGCTCTCATGTCTCACCTCTGAGCCGGTAGCCCCGGCCGATCACCGTTTCCAGCAAGGGATCCTCGCCCTCCACCGTGAGCTTGCGCCGCAGCGTGCCGACCGTCACCCGCACGCTCTGGGTGAAGGGATCGGCGTTCTCGTCCCACACGTGTTCGAGCAGTTCCTCGGCCGAGACGACGTGCCCCGGCCGCGACATCAGATACCGCAGCACCCCGAACTCCTTCAGCGTCAGCGCCAGCTCCCGCCCGGACCGGGTGGCCAGGTGCCGCGAGCTGTCCAGCACGAGATCGCCCACATGCAGTTGGGTCGTCCCGTTCGTCACGTCCCGCCGCAGCAGTGCGCGGATCCGGGCCAGCAACTCGACCAGGGCGAACGGCTTCGTCAGGTAGTCGTCGGCGCCCTCGTCGAGCCCCCGGACCCGATCCGCCAGCGAGGCCCGGGCCGTCAGCATCAGCACCCGCAACTCCCGCCCGGACGCTACCTCGATCTCGCCCCGGCGGACCGCCCGGCACAGATCGAGACCGCTGGTGTCCGGCAGCGTGATGTCCAGGATGGCCAGGTCGTACGACGTGGTCGCGAGCTTCTCGACCGCTTCGGCGCCGTTCAGCGCAGTATCCACGGCATAGCCGGCCCGGCCGAGTCCCGAGCGCAGAGCGCTGACCAGGCCTTCCTCATCCTCAACCACCAGTAGTCGCACCCCCTAAAGGTAACGGGGGCGACCGGCAACCACGGTGGACGCTTTCGACGGACTTTCGGTCTTCTTTCCTGACGTTTTCGCGGGCCCCTGATGGTGTGGTGTCCATCAACCTCACCGATCGAAGGAGTTCGGCATGAACCTCCCCGGCAAGCGCCTCCTGCTCGGTACTGCGATCGCAGCGGCCGCGCTGGGTGTCGGCGGCATCGCGTATGCGGCCGGCAACGACCCGACGACGCCCGAGCAGGGATACGTCACCATCGAGGAGGACGCGACCACGCCGTCGCCCGGTGCCTCGACCCCCGATGCCACGTCGCCCGGTGGCTCGGCTGCCGACGGCTCGACGACGGACGGCCGTGACTGCCCGGAGAAGAACGGCGGCCAGGGCCAGGCCCAGCCCGAGACCCAGCCGGAGACGAACCCGCAGGGCAACGCATGACCGCAGTACTGGAACGCGCCCTCTTCGAGGTGAAGCGGGTCGTGGTCGGCCAGGACCAACTGGTGGAGCGGATGCTCGTCGGGCTGCTGGCCCGCGGTCACTGCCTGCTGGAAGGGGTCCCCGGGGTCGCCAAGACGCTGGCCGTCCGGACCCTGGCGGAGGTGATCGGCGGCCGGTTCGCCCGGCTGCAGTTCACCCCTGACCTAGTCCCGGGCGACATCGTCGGGACCCGGATCTGGCGGCCGTCGGCCGAGGGCTTCGACACCGAACTCGGCCCGATCTTCGCCAACCTGGTGCTCGCGGACGAGATCAACCGGGCGCCGGCGAAGGTCCAGTCGGCCCTGCTCGAGGCGATGGCCGAGCAGCAGGTCAGCATCGGCGGGGTCAGCTACCCGCTGCCCGAGCCGTTCCTGGTGCTGGCGACGCAGAACCCGATCGAGTCCGAGGGCGTCTATGCGTTACCCGAGGCGCAGCGGGACCGGTTCCTGCTGAAGATCACGGTCGACTACCCGACCCCGATGGAAGAGCTCACCATCCTGCAACGGATGAGCTCGCACCGGCCACACGCGAACGCAGTACTGACGCCGGCCATGGTGGCGGAGTTGCAGGAGGCAACGGAAGACGTCTTCGTGCACAACGCGGTCGCGGAGTACGTCGTCCGGCTGGTTCACGCGACGCGGGTTCCGCAGCAGTACGGGATCAACGACCTCGGCGGCGTACTGGAGTTCGGGGCGAGCCCTCGGGCCACACTCGGGCTGGTCGCGGCGGGTCGGGCGCTCGCACTGTTACGCGGTAGGGACTACGTGCTGCCCGTCGATGTGTACGACGTCGCGCACGATGTGATGGCGCACCGCCTGGTCCTGACGTTCGACGCGCTCGCCGACGGGGTCGACCCGCGGGCGGTGGTGTCGAGGGTGCTGGGTGTCGTGGAGCAGCCGCACGTAGTACCGGCTGACGACGCGCAAGGCTCCGCAGCATGACTGGTCCGGATCTGGTGGCCGGGAGGGAACGGGCGCTCCGCTCGCTGGAACTGTCGGTCAAGCGGAAGCTGGAAGGCTTCCTGCACGGCGACATGACCGGCTTGCGGAGCGGCCCGGGCAGTGAGCCGAACGAGGCCAGGCCGTACCAGGCGGGGCAGGACGACGTCCGCCGGATGGACTGGAACGTCACCGCCCGCTCGCTCGAGCCGCACGTCCGGGCCCCGCTGGCCGAGCGTGAACTGGAGACCTGGGCGCTGGTGGACGCGTCCGCGAGCATGGACTTCGGGACCGCGCTCAGCGAGAAGCGCGATCTGGCCGTCGCGATCGTCGGCGCCGTCGGACTGCTCGCGGACCGCCCCGGCAACCGGCTCGGCGTACGTGTTGCTCTTGGCAACCAAGTGACCCGGATCCCTGACGGGAGTGGGCCCGCGGCGCTCAGGCGCACGCTCCGCACCCTGCTCTCACTGCCGCGCCCCGCGCTGGGTGAGCACCCGGTCACAGACCTCGGTACTGCGATCACGCGGCTGAACCGGGAACACCCCAGGCCCGGACTCCGGGTGGTCGCCTCCGACTTCCATGGTGATGACTGGGCGGTTCCCCTGCGGCGCCTGGGAGCGCGGCACGAGGTGATCGCCGTCGAGATCCTCGATCCGCGTGAACTCGAACTGCCCGAGGTCGGCCTGCTCACGCTGGTGGATCCGGAGACGGGTCGCCGGCGCGAGATCCAGACAAGCAAGAAACGACTGCGCGAACGCTATGCCGCGGCGATGGCCGCGAAACGAGCGGAGACCGCACAGGCGATCCGCGCGGCCGGTGCCGCCCATCTGGTGTTGCGAACCGACACCGACTGGGTTCGCGACGTCGCCGCCTTCGCCACCGCCCGACGCCGGGCGAACGTTCGCCGAACGCCTCGAGGGAGGACCGGGATCCGATGAGATTCGAGCAACCGCTGTGGCTTTGGCTGCTGCTGGTGGCCGTGGCGCTGGTCGTCGCGTACGTCATCGCGCAACGCCGGCGCAGCGCCTACGCAGTACGGTTCGCGACGCTGCCGATGCTGGAGAAGGTGGCACCGCGCCGGCCCGGCTGGCGCCGGCACGCGCCCGCCCTGGCCTTCCTGGCCGCGATCGTGGTGCTGACCGTCGCGATCGCCCGGCCGGTCACCGATGTCCAGGTACCGCGGGAACGGGCGACAGTGGTGGTGGCGATGGACGTGTCCAACTCGATGGCTTCCACCGACGTCGCGCCGAACCGGTTCGAGGTCGCGAAGGAGGCGGCGACCGAGTTCGTCAACAACCTGCCCGAGCAGTTCAACGTCGGCCTGGTCTCCTTCGCCCGGACCGCGACCGTGGTGTCGCCGCCGAGCACGAACCACCAGGCGGCGGTCGATGCCATCGGCAACCTCCAGATGGCCGACAGCACCGCGATCGGCGAGGCCGTACTGACCAGCCTGCAAGCCATCCAGTCGCTGGACGCCCAGGCGGCCAACGACCCGCCGCCGGCCAGGATCGTGCTGCTGTCCGACGGTGCCAACACCTCGGGCAGTCCGATCGACGAAGGCGCACAGGCCGCGTCGCAGGCCGGCGTACCGGTCTCGACCATCGCCTACGGCACCCCGGACGGCACGATCGACCTCGAAGGCCGGACCATCCCGGTCCCCGCCGACACCGAGTCCCTGCAGGGACTGGCCGAGGCGACCTCCGGTTCCTTCTACTCCGCCGAGAGCGACGAGGAACTCCGCGACGTCTACTCCGACCTCCAGTCGTCGATCGGCTGGACCACCGAGGAACGCGAGATCACCAACCTGGTGGCGGGTATCGCCCTGGCCGCGGCGCTGTTGGCCGGCCTGGCCTCGCTGCTCTGGTTCTCCCGCCTGCCTTGAGCCCGTCTTGAGCATTGCCTCGAGCACCTAGGAGTCCTTGTGAGCCCTCATCTCGGTCAGCCCTTCCGCGGCCCGCACTACCGGCCCGGACCACCTCCGACCGCGCCCGTGGACGCCCCGCCGCCTCCGCTGTCCCCCTTCGCCGTCACCCCGGCCTCCGCCCCGCCGGCACCCCCCTC
>NZ_DASRXP010000408.1:0-9424 GCF_035687465.1 Kribbella sp. | reverse complement strand
TCGACGGTGTCGATCTGACGGTCCATCCCGGCGAGGTGTACGGCTTCCTCGGCCCGAACGGCGCCGGCAAGACCACCACGCTGCGGATCCTGACCGGCCTGATCGCGCCGACCAGCGGATCCGTCCGGGTCCTGGGCGGATCCCCGGGCCAGCCCCAGGTGATCGCCCGGACCGGTTCGATGATCGAGTCCCCGGCCTTCTACCCGTACCTGTCCGGCCTGGACAACCTGCGCGTCCTCGCCGAGTACGCCGAGGTGTCGCGCTCGCGGATCCAGGAAGTACTCCGGTTGGTGGATCTCGCCGATCGCGCGCGGGACCGCTTCTCGACGTACTCGCTGGGCATGAAGCAACGGCTGGGAGTCGCGGCGGCCCTGCTGAAGGATCCGGAACTGGTCATCCTGGACGAGCCGACCAACGGGCTCGACCCGGCCGGTATGCGCGACATGCGCCGGCTGATCCGCGAGCTCGGCGCCGACGGCCGGACCGTGCTGCTGTCCAGTCATCTACTCGGCGAGGTGCAGCAGATCTGCGACCGGGTCGGCATCATCAACGACGGCCGGATGGTTGCCGAGCACAACGTCGAGGAACTCCGCGGACAGCAGGAACTAGTGATCCGCGCAGCGCCGCTGGAGAGCGCTCGCTCGGTTCTGAACGGCGTGCTCGGACCCGATGCCGTGCACCTGTACGACGACACGCTGCGGGCGAAGGTGGCTCCGGACCGGGCGGCCGAGGTTAACCGCCTACTCGTCGAGGCCGGGATCGCGGTCTCCGAACTGCGCAACACCGAACGAGAGCTCGAGGACGTGTTCTTCGAGCTCACCACCTCGGAGGAGGAGAAGGCTCATGCTGGGTAGTTATCGCGCGGAGCTGCTCAAGCTCCGCAAACGATCAGCCGTTTGGGTGCTCTTCGGCGCCGGGCTCGTGCTGAGCCTGATCTTCGGCTACCTGCTGCCGTACCTCGGCTACGTCACCGGTGACGAGAATCCGCAGACCGACGGGATCCCACGATCCGAGGTGTTGCGCGGGCTGCTGCCAGAGCGGGTGATGGACAACACGATCGGCGGCTTCCCGGTGTTCGCGGGAGCGCTCGCTCTGGTTCTCGGCGCGATCGTGATCGGTGGCGAGTACACCTGGGGCACGCTCAAGACCATCCTGACCCAGCGTCCGGGACGCGGTGCCGTCCTGGCCGGCCAGCTCCTCGGCCTGTTGACGATGGTGGCCGTCTGGGTGCTCGGGATCTTCGTCGCCTCCGCACTGTGCAGCATCGGCATCGCGGCGACCGAGAGCGCACCGATGAACTGGCCCGGTCCGCTCGACCTGCTCGAGGGCTTGGCCGGCGGCTGGCTCGTGCTGACGATGTGGTGCCTGGCCGGTGCCGTCCTAGCTGTTGCCTTCCGCAACGTCGCGCTGCCGATCGGACTGGGGGTCGTCTGGATCCTCGGGATCGAGACACTCCTGGCCGGCGTGGTCAGCAGCCTGCTGCCGGATCTGGAGTTCCTCTCGGACGCGTTGCCCGGTGCCAACGCCGGCGCCCTGGTCTTCAGCGTCACCGGCATGCTGGCCACCGACGCCCCACCTGGCGTCCGCGACGCCGTCGGCGGAGAACGCGCTCTCCTGACGCTCCTCGGCTACGCCCTCGCGTTCGTCGCGCTGGCCCTCTACACGACCCGCCGCCGCGACATCACCTGAGGCCGGCGTGGGCGAGGGCCAGTTCGCAGAACATGGCGTTGGCCCAGGAGAACCACTCGCGGGTGTAGTTCGTCGGGTCGTCGCAGTGGAAGGACTCGTGCATCTGACCGGTACCGCCGGTGGTGTCGCGGAGGAGCTCGAGCAGGTGTTGCCGCTCCTCCGCGGAGGTGCTCGTGAGGCCCTGGACAGCCAGCGCGATCGGCCAGATGTGGGACGGCGGCGTGTGCGGGCTGCCGATACCTCCGGCACGCGAACCGAGGTAGTAGTAAGGATTCTCGGAGCTCAGTAGCAGCCGGCGGGTCGCCAGGTACGTCGGGTCGTCGGCTGCGGCGAATCCCGTCATCGGAATGGAAAGCAGACTCGGCATGTTCGCGTCATCCATCAGCAACCGCTCCCCCATCCCGTCCACCTCGTAGGCGAAGACCCGGCCGAAGCTGGCGTGCTCGACAGTCCCGTGCTCGGCGATCCCGTCGTCGATGCCGGCCTTCAGCTCCTTCGCCCGCGCGGCCAGCGATTCATCGCGGAGCACCTCCGCGGCGATCGCCTCGAGATAGCCGAGCACCACCGACGCGAACATGTTGCCGGGCACGTTGAACCCGTGCTCGGTGGCATCGTCGCTCGGCCGGAAAGCGCTCCACGACATACCGGTCGGTCGCGTCAACTGCCCGCGCCCGTCCCGCGTGAGCGTGTCCGATGCACGATCATCGTGCCGCTGGAACCGGTACTGCGAACGCGCCTCGTGGTCCTGCTCGATCGTCCAGAGCTCCAGGATCGCGGTTGCCGCCGTCCTGAACCGATCGTCGATCACGTCGTCCCGGCCGGTGATCCGCCAGAGCCGGTAGGCCAGCTCGATCGGGTAGCACAGCGAGTCGATCTCGTACTTGCGCTCCCACACCCACGGCGCCATCTCGGTCTCGTCGGTGGTGTGCCCGGCGCCGTTGGCCTCCCGGTTGAACGCATTCGCATAAGGATCGATCGCGATGTAGTCCAACTGCCGATGCAGTACGCCGATCAGCACGTCCTGCAGCGCCGGGTCCTCCTTGCACAGCACCAGGTACGGACGGAGCTGGGCAGCGGAGTCCCGCAACCACATGGCAGGAATGTCACCGGTCAAGACGAAGGTGGTGCCGTCCGGGAGACGTTCCGCGACCGCCGGTAGGTTCTCCGCCATCGACCGCTCGAACATCTCCGCGATCACCGGGTCGCCGGTCGCCCGCCGTACCTCGTCGGCGGCGCGGGCCAGGACCATGGGATCGATACCCGTCATCAACACATCACCTTTCAGCAGAGCCGATCTGAACTGCGGGGAGCACGTTGTCCGGCTGTCCGAGCAGGAGCACCGAAGGATTGGGCGAGAACGTGTGGTCGAGTACGAGGCTGGCCGCGCCGACAGCTCCGACGTCCGCACCGAGCGCCGTGCCCACCACGGCGAACGGGTGTACTGCACGGACCAGGAAGCGCTTCTGCAGCGCTGCCCGGACGGACTCGTCGAAGAAGGCTGCGAGCTGGTCCCAATGGGGTCCGCCGAACACCACCCGCTCCAGATCCAGCAGGTTGGCGATGTCCTCCACCACCTTGGCGACCCGCTCCGCCAAGGACACTACGATCTCCCGCGCCACGCCTGGCGCCTCGGCGGCCAGCGAGCACAGGTAGCCGAACGCGATATCGACCGCATGATGGTCGTCCAGGTCGATGCCCTTGGCAAACACTCCGGCCTGCACCGCCTGCTGGACCAGGTACCGCGGCTGGCTGGTCTCGCCGACGCATCCCCGGCGGCCGCAGAAACAGAGCGGACCGTCCGGGTCGACGATCACGTGGCCGATCTCGCCGACGTTGCTGGTCGCGCCGCGCACCACCTCGTCGCCGATGACCAGTCCGGCGCCGACACCGGTGCCCAAGTAGAAGAAGACGAAGCTGCCGCGTCCGTTCGGGCCACCGGCCCACTTCTCCGCGGAGGCGGCAGCGGTGACATCCTTGTCCAGCAGAACCGGCAGCCCGGTCAGCTCGCGCAACGCGTCGCGCACCGGCACCAGGTGCCATGCGGTCAGGTTGGGCGGATCGACGACGACTCCGCGCTCCACATCGATCGGGCCCGGTGCGGCGATCCCGACGCCGACCACCCGCTCCCTCGGGGCGCCCGCCTCGACGATGAGTTGCTCGACCGTCGCGGCGATGCCCGCGATCATCACGTCGGGATCCTCCGCCACCGCGGTGTCGGTCCGGCGGCGCGCGACCACCTGCCCGGTCAGGTCGAGCACGACCACTGTGACGACCGCCGGATCCAGGTGCACCCCCACGGCGTACTGGCCGGTGGGCTCCAGTTCGAGCAGGGTCCGTGGCTTGCCGAGGCCCGTGCCCTTCTGGCGGCCCGCCTCACGGACCAGGCCGGCATCGAGCAGGCGGCGGGTGATATTGGAGATGGCCTGGCCCGAGAGACCGGTTGCTGCCGCGATCTCGACCCGGCTGAGCCGTTGCTCCGCACACCGGATCGCGTCCAGCACCACGGTGTCGTTGAACCCGCCGACACGGTCCAGATTCGTACCCCGGCGCACCACAGCCGGCGGCTGCTCAGTGCTCACCACTCCCCCTGTCCTCGCTCCAGCGTCACCTCAGCCCGAGGCTGGGTCCGCACCCCATGGCAGCGACCAGTCGTAGCGCACAGTGCCGCTACCGGTTCGCCAGGCGTTCGGCGTGGTGTTGACCAGCCAGTCGAGCGGCTCGATTCCACCGTCGGCGGCATCACCACCACTGAGCGCCAACCGTATACCGTCGCTCAGATCCCGATCGGTCCGCTCCGTCCGCGCGGACGGGTCGACAGAAACGAAGAGAGCGCTCCCTGAGCGGGCCACCAGGTCCAGGAACTGGCGATTCAGCTGCCAGGGCGTCTGCGGCGTACAAGGCACGCAGTCCGCGTCGAGGGTGAAGAACTTGTGGTGCTGCGGTAACCGGAAGGCCAGCGAGTTGATCCCCATCTTCCGGGTCCGCTCCCAGTCCCGTCCGGAGGTGTCGTCGCCGGTCCGCTGAACGTCGACGAGGCCCGCGGCCAGGTGACCGACGGTGTTGCAGCCGATCATTACGACGTCATCCGCTGCCGCGCGGATCTCGCGGTACAGGTCGAGCACGATCTCGGCCGTGGTGCGGGTCGGATCGTGCAACTGCCAGCCGGAGTCGGTCAGCCGGGCACCCATCGCCGGGCCGAACCGCCCGAAGACGTCGTAGGTGCTGAAGTCGTGCTTGACCAGTTCGAAACCCCAGTCCTTGAAGCGCCGCAGATCCGAGCGGATCAGGTCCAGGACCTCCGGGTACGACGGATCCAGGGCGCGGCCAGGTCCGTCGGCGGTACCGGGGCGGCCCCAGGGACCGCTCTCTCGCGACAGCAACGGGCGGAACCACAGGCCGGGCCGTGCGCCGAGTGCCTTCACCGCGTCGGCGGTGCCGGCCATATCGTCGAAGAGCCCCGAGATACCGCTCTCCCAGGGGCCGCCGGAGCCGTTGCCGCCGGGGTTCCAGCCGTCGTCGACGACACTGAACGGCTTGACCGGATGACCGTCAGCCAGCTCGACGACCGTGGCAGCGTCCTGGAGAACGGCCTTCTCGTCGAAGCCCTCGCCGTACGCGTAGTACCAGTTGTTGGCGCCGACGACCGGTGTGGGTTCAGGGCGCGACGGTAGTCGGGAGCTCATGGCTGTGATGGCGACCTGCAGCGTTTGCCAGGGGGTGCCGGCGTCTACGAACTGCCGGACCACAGCAGCCTTGAGAGTGCGGCCGCCGAGCTGGGTCGGGCCGCCACCGTTGCGGAGATCGAGCCACAAGGTGACTCCGGTCAGGTCGACGGTCCACGAGCAGAACGCGCCTGGATGGACGTCGACACCCATACCGGTCGTCGTTCCCGTCTGCTGATCGTGTGCCAACCAGTACCACGGCAGCAGTCGCTCAGGTTGAAGATTCCGCCACTGCAGATCGCCGTACGAGCGCTCCCAGGCATCACCGAGGACGAGTGCCGCGGCACCCACCGGCTGATCCCACCTCAACACCACCCGGCATACCCCACCGACCGCGGCCACCCGCACCTCACCACCGCTCGCACTCTCTGCGGTCCAGTCGATCGTTACGCCTGCGGTTGTCCAGCCTTGGCTGGTTGGAGTTGCGGTGAGCAACGGGTCGGACGGGTCGATCTGGACGAAAACCTTGTTCGGTGCCTTCAGCGGCATCGGCGACCTTTCAGAGGGGGTCGGAAACTCCCAGCGGCGGACCGACGAACTCGACCCAGTTGGCGAGGCCGACGGCGGAGAGCTTTTCAGGCTCTACCGGTCCTGGCAGGAGGTCGGCGAACTGCTCGAAGAACCGCTCCACTCCCGAGGGGGTGGTGACGACGAACAATCGGCCCGGCGTCTCGCCGACGTTCTGGAAGTTGTGCGGTGTGCCCCGCGGTCCGAACGCGAGGCCGCCCTTCGACACCCGGAACAGCTCGTCACCCATCTTGAATCGGAAGTCCCCCTCGAGGACGTACCACAGCTCGTCCTCGCGAAGATGGGTATGCAGCGCGGGACCTGACTTCGGTGAGATCACCAGTTCCATCGCGGTCAGCGATCCGTTGGTATTTCCTGTGTGCGCCTTGATGTACACCGAGTCGGCTGTGGGTGTCTCCAGCGGTGTGCCCTCGTCGGCCTGCACGGCGAAGGGGGCAATGGGGTTGGTCATGCGAGGCCTCCTGTTCCGTCCCCCGCACGGGAGGAAACTGACCCCGCCCCGGGATGCAGCGAGGTACAGGTGGAGCATCCCACGACCCGGGCGCCATGGGTATCGGCCGAAGAGTAGCCAGCTCTCCTGGGTCAGTAGGTCTGGTAGTAGATGAGTTGGCCGGATTCGCCGGGGGCGGCGCCCTCGCTGGGGATGAAGAGCGTGATGACGAGGGCGGGAGCACCGTTCGGAGCACGGAGAGCGCTCGCTGCCGGGTTCGCGAAGGCGGTGCTGCCACCGTTGGTACGGATCGTGGTCTGGTCGGCGTTGCCCGTCTGGTAGTCGTAGACGAAGGTCCGCCAGGAACCGAAATCGCCCTTGGTGAACTGCCCCTCGATCAGCCCGAAGCTGTAGCCGCGGAACATCACCTGGTCGCGATCGCCGATATTGCCGCCCACTCCCCAATGCAGCAGGGCGTTGTCGAAGTTCGGCTGCGCCGCCGTGGTCCACGAGTTGAAGTTCGTCAGCCGGCCGCGTTGCTGACGGTCGCGGTCGCAGTTCCACCAGTAGTGGCCGCCGAGGTCGATCGTCGAGTGGTCGATATCGGGAGAGAGCGTGATCCCGTAGATGTTCGGCGTCCCCTCGGCGCAGGACGACAACGCGCGCGATGCGTCGAAGGACCTCGAGACGCTTCCGGCGAGCAGGTCGGCGCGGCTTGCGAAGTACCGGAAGGCGAGGTGGTTGTTGCCGCCGCCTGGTTGCTCCTGCTCCCAGGCGAGGACGAAGCCGCCGTTCGATGCCTGGGCGATGGTCGGCTGGGAGGCGGGGCCGGTGCCGCTGCCGGCGAGTTCGCGGACCCAGTGCCAGGTGAGCAGGTCGGTCGAGGTCGCGAGGTTGACCCGGAAGTGCCCGTCGGAGGCCATGTGATGGGAGACAGCCAGATAGCCGCCGGTGGTGTCCTGGATGATCTTCACCGTGTCCATCACGTGGCCGGCGTCGTCCCTGGTGTTGTACCGCTTGCCCGTCGCACCGCTGACGTTCTCGACGATTCCCCGCAGTTCCGCGCGCGCCGGATCCGATGGCGCTGCGACGCGGGTTGGTGCTGACGCCGGCGGGGAGCCGGCTGCAGTGGTGACGGTGGTTGCGGTCAGGAGTAGGACAGACACGGCGATGGTGGCGAATCTGGTCGGCATGGGGCGGGCCTCCTTGAGTCATCAGGAGGCTTCCCCCTCCGCGACCGTCAGGAACCTAGTCGTTCCACCGCCTCGACCAGGCGGTCGACGTCAGACTGGTTCGTGTACGGCGCCAGGCCGACCCGGACAGCTCCCGAATCACCCAGGCCGAGATGCCGCGACGCCTCGAGCGCGTAGAACGATCCGGCAGGCGCATTGACCCCGGACTTGGCGAGTTCGGCCGAAACGGCGGTCGATTCCCAGCCGGCGACCGAGAAGAGCAGAGTCGCCGTACGACGCTTCGCCCGGCCGTACAAGGTGATTCCGTCGATCGCCGCGAGCCGGGATTCCAGCTCCACCCGCAGCTCGTCCTCATAGTTCTCCAGCAACGCCAGAGAACTCAGCAAACGCTCTCTCCGGTTCTCCCCCGTGCCTCCCAGACCAGCGATGAAGTCGACCGCTGCGGTGGTGCCGGCAAGCTGTTCGTACGGCAACGTCCCGAACTCGAACCGCTCGGGCACCGCATCTGTTGCGGGGAGCAACTTGTCCGGATGGAGCTCCTCGAGCAGCGCCGGCGCGGCCGAGAGCACCCCACAGTGCGGCCCGAAGAACTTGTACGGCGAACACGCGTAGAAGTCCGCGTACGCCGCATCGACCGGAGTATGCGCGGTCAGGTGCACGCCATCGACGTACACGAGCGCTCCGGCATCGTGCACGAGCGACGCGATCGCGGGGACGTCCGGACGGGTACCGATCAGGTTCGAGGCGCCGGTCACCGCGACCAGCCGGGTGTGGGACGACAGCAGCGGAGTGATGTCGTCGAGTTCGGAGGTCGCCGGGTCGAACCCGAGCCAGCGGACCGTCGCGCCGACGGCATCGGCCGCCTGCACCCACGGCCGGACATTGGCGTCGTGATCCAGCCGGGTCACTACCACCTCGTCGCCGGGGCCCCACGACTTGGCGAGGGTCCGAGCGAAGTCGTACGTCAACTGGGTCATACTCCGACCGAGAACGATGCCGCCCGGTGAAGTCCCGAGCAGGTCCGCCATCGCCTGCCTCGCGCCGACCACGATCCCGTCCGCTCGCCGCTCGGCCACCGTCAACTGCCCACGATTGGCGAGCGCCGACACCATCGTCCGGGCCACGGCATCCGCCACCACCTGCGGCGTCTGCGACCCACCCGGCCCGTCGAAATGCGCCGCACCCTCACTCAGCGCCGGGAACTGCTTGCGAACAGCGTCCACCTCGAAGTCACCCATGCCGCCATCCTGCCCCGCCCCAACCCCCGCCCACCATCCACTGTCCACGAGCACCCGAGCTGGTGAGTCAGGTTCGGCGGGTGGGGGTTGGTTCTCTGGCGTCGTAGATCTGGCGGGACTGTTCGACCTTGTCCAGGTTCGAGGCGGCCCAGTCGGCGAGCGTTGCGAACAAGGGCGCCAGGCTGCGGCCGAACTCGCTGATCTCGTACTCCACCCGTGGCGGGACCTCCGCGTAGTACGTGCGCACGATGAGTCCGTCGCGTTCCAGTTGGCGGAGTCGCTGGGTCAGCACCTTCGGCGTGATTGTGGTGATCCGGCGTTCCAGCTCCACGAACCGCTGCTTGCCGTACTCGTTCAGCGCCCAAAGGATCGGCGTGGTCCAGCGGCTGAAGACGATGTCGACCACCGGTGCGATCGGACAAGCCTGCTCCGGATCGACCTCCCGAGCCGCCCGCACTGTGCCCTCAGTCACATCAAGCCCTCTTTCCCATTACTTTCCCCTAGGTACCTACTATGCCAGCGATAGTAGCGTCCCCCTCAGTCCACCAAGAACCGCAAAGACTGGGAGCAAACGTGAAGCGGCCGCTCACCGAGACGTTCCTCGACGAACCGCACATCGCCACC
>NZ_DASRXP010000407.1:0-4738 GCF_035687465.1 Kribbella sp. | reverse complement strand
GGATGCTCGACGTGATGGCGGGCTTCGACCCGGCGGATCCCGTCACCGGGTACGGCGTCGGCCGCGCTCCGCAGAGCTACACGGCCGGACTGCGGCGCGACGCGCTCCGTGGCGCCCGCATCGGCGTGATGACCAACCTGTTCGGCACGGAAGCACGCCATCAGGAAGTCAATCGCGTGATGGACGCCGTCAGCGCCAAGATGCACTCGCAGGGCGCCACCATCATCCGCTTCAGCCTCCCGGCGTACGACGCCCTGCAGGGGATCGTGGTTACCTCGAACTGGGAAGCGCACACAGCCATGGACTCGTACTTCGCGTCGCTGGGCCCGGATGCCCCGGTCCACACCTTCGACCAACTGGTCGCGTCGAAGACGGCGACCCCGGAGGTGCAGGCGTCGCTCGAGGCCGAACTCGCGATCGCGGACGGCTTGAACAACCCGGTGTACGAGGACCACTACGTCAATCGCGAGAAGCTCCGGCTGGCCGTGTCCGCCAAGCTGGCTGAGCTCGACCTCGACGCGATCCTGTACCCGTTGCAGAGGGTGCTCGTCTCACCGGTCGGCGTACCGCAGCCGGAACGCAACGGCACCCTGTCCAACGGCACCGGCTTCCCGGCCGTGTGCTTCCCCGGCGGGTACTCCACTCCGACCTCCACCGCTCCGCTGGGCGTGCCGGTCGGTGCCGAGTTGCTGGGCCGCGAATTCAGTGAGCCGCGTCTGCTCGCGCTCGCCTACGCCTTCGAGCAGGCGGCGAAGCCGCGGAAGCCACCTCGCAGTACGCCGGCTCTGTCCCGCTGAATTACGTGGTGCGTCGCGTAACCGCAGCGAAACTAGTTCTCAGGGAGAAATAGTGCCTATCACCAGTGACGAAGCAACCGCTATTGCCGAGGGAATAGGTCGCGCCCGCGGCCTGCGTCCCGGTCAGCTGCCCGACGGGGTCCAGTTCGCCGAAGCACTGAACGGAATGGAGGAGTGTGCCGGATTCATCGAGCAGGTCGGACAGCCGCAGGCGCCGTTCCCGTTGACGAAGTACGTGCCTGTCCCGGTCGTGGAGGCCAACGGCGGTGGACACCATGGCTGACGGGATCAGCCGGGCGAGTTTTCTGATCGGTGCGGTCGGCGCCGGCGTGGCTGCCGCAGTACCGGTGACCGCCGCCGCGGCGCCGGCGGCTGCCCGCACCCAGACCGCTGACGGTCCGCTCTACGATCTCGAGATCAGCGAGGCGGCCGACCTGATCCGCCGCCGCAAGATCACCGCGGTCCAGCTGGCGGAGTCGGTCCTCGAGCGTGCTGCCCAGGTCGAGGAGCGCGTGATCGCCTATGCCCTCGCCTACTCCGCCGACGATGTCCTCGCCCAGGCTCGGGCCGCCGACAAGTTGCTGAGGCGCGGGACCTACCTCGGGCCGCTCCAGGGCATCCCGGTCGGGCTCAAGGACATCATCTTCACCAAGGGCATCCTCACCGAGGCGAACTCGAAGTTCTTCCGCGGCTTCAAGCCCACCTTCGACGCGACCTGTGTCGCGCGGCTCAAGGCGGCGGGCGCTGTGATCGTCGGCAAGACGCAGACGGTCGAGCTGGCCTCGGGTGACCCTGCCCCGACCAACAACCCCTGGAATCTGGCTCGTACTCCTGGTGGATCGAGTTCTGGTTCGGGCGCCGGTACGGCGGCGGGCGAGTTCCTCGCGGGCATCGGTTCGGACACGCGAGGGTCGATCCGGATCCCGTCGGCGAACTGCGGGATCACCGGCTACCGAACGACGTACGGGATGGTCAGCAAGCACGGCGTCTTCCCGCTGAGCTACACCATCGACGACGTCGGGCCGTTGGCGCGTTCGGCCCTCGATGCCGCGCTACTGGTCGACGTGATGGCCGGGCAGGATCCCGAAGATCCGACCACCCGGCCGGTGCAGCGGTACGAGCTCGCGGCCGCGTTGACCCGCGACCGTGGGAAGCGCCCGTTGCACGGGATCCGGGTCGGCGTACCGGCGGCGGGTGACTACTTCCGGGGCGTCCCCAACGATGACGAACTGGCCGCCTTCGACGAGGCCGTCAAGGTGATCGCTTCGCTCGGCGCGGAGGTGGTCAAGGTGAGGACGAACACCCTGCCGAAGCCGTTCACCACGCTGAACTCGATCAGTACGCCGATCGTCAACGCCGAGGTGGGTGCGTTCCAGTACCAGAACTGGAAGGCGCGGGCGGAGGACTTCACAGCGCAGTACCGCCGGCAGGTCAACACCGGCAACCTGCTCCCGGCGAACGCCTACGTGGACGCACAGCGGGCGCGGGCGCTGTGGATGCGGGGGTTCCTGGCGATGTTCGACGACATCGACGTGTTCATTCACCCGGGCGACGAGATCGCCACGCTGAAGCCTCCTGCGACGGATCCGGCCCGGCCGCGTCCCTCGTCCGGCAGCAAGTTCGGCGCCTGGAGTCTCACCGGTTCGCCCTCGATCGCAGTACCGACCGGGCTCTCCGGCGCTGAGCGGATGCCGCTGCACATGCTCGTCAACGCCTTGCCGGGCGACGACGAACTGGCGCTGCGGGTCGCCCACGCGTTCCAGGGCGCGACCAAGCACCACAAGCTGCGTCCAGCGCTGTGACTCAAACGGCCGGACGCCGGTAGATCTCCGGCGCCCGGCCGTTTCCCGAACAGCAGGTGACATCGACGGCACCGGCTCCGGGCGGTGTGATTGGGTGGAGGCATGGCGTCTGAGCAGCTGCGGGTTCTGATCACGAACGACGACGGCTACCAGGCCCGGGGGATCCGCGCCTTGGCGCGCGCGATCGCCGGAGCCGGGCACGACGTGGTGGTGGTCGCTCCGCTGACCGACCAGAGCGGCGTCGGCACCGCTCGCGCGGCGTGGGTCGACCGGCCGATCGCGACCAACTCGGAGGACGCGGACGGGATCACCTACATCGGCATCGACGGGACGCCGGCGCTCGCGGTCACGCTGGGCCGGCTGGGTTCCTTCGGCGCTCCGCCGGACCTCGTCGTGTCGGGGATCAACCACGGCTACAACTTCGGCGTGATCCTTCACTCGGGCACGGTCGGTGCCGCGCTGACCGCGGCAACCCAGGGACTGTCGGGCCTCGCAGTGAGCCTTGGCGCCGAAGACCCGAAGCACCTGGAGACGGCAGCGATGATCAGCGTCGAACTGATCGACTGGCTCCGCGCCGAGCCGTCCGGCACAGTCCTGAACGTCAACGTCCCGGACGTCGCCCTCTCCGACCTGACCGGCGTCCGCAACGCCCGCCTCGCTCCCTACAACCCCAGCCGGCTCGTCGCAGGCCTGGCCCCAACAGGCGAGCCAATGGCCATCCTGCGAACCCCCGAGCCAAGCGCAGACCCCGACACCGACGAGTGCCTCCTCGCAGCCGGCTACGCAACCCTCACCCCGATCGTCGGCATCCAGGACGCCCCCTCCCAGGACGACCCCGCCCGCCACCTCAAGTCCCGCTGGGACAACCTGAGCCGCTGACCGCCCCGAGGGATATCAGGTCCAGCCGGTGCACCAGAAGTCGGCGGTCCACGGTGTTGTCGGTAGCGACAGGAGGTAGTCGCTAGGCGGCCCAGTCCGTCGGCTCCGCCGCGCCTGCCCCGGTCCAGCCAGATGGCATACGTCCTGTTCTTAGCGACACCGCGGCCTGCACTCGGTTGACCACCCAGGCCGGATCGCCCAGCACCTGCTGGTAGGTGAACCGGAGCACGAGCCATCCCGCCGCCACCAGATCGTCGTATCGACGGCAGTCCGCCGCGAAGTCGGCCGCTGAGCCGTGGAACTCGTAGCCCTCGGCCTCGAGGGCGATCCGAGCCGGCCGGTGCCCGAGATCCACCCGCGCTATGAATCCAGAGTCGTCGCGCACGGTGACCTGCGGCTCGAACTCCGTGATCCCGGCAGCGATCAGCAAGCTCCGCAGCATCGACTCCAGGAAGCTCTCCGACTGCGGCGTCGCGGCTGCTGCGACTCGAACCGCCATCGGGCGCCCGGGGCCGCGCATTCTCGAGGCCGCATTCTCGAGCTCGGCTTGGCTTAGTCGGCCAGTTCGGAGAGCTGCGTCGGTGACCGCAAGGGCCTCGCCGAACGGCAGGATGCGGGCGCAGTCGAGGACGGTCCTGAGCAGCGTGGTGACCCGCCCGAGATCCTCGTCCGGCTCCACCGATGCCCAGTGCAAGATTGCGGGCCGTCCGGGACGGGGGCGACGGTGGACCGGGACGGTGACGTGCTGCTCCTCAGGGTGCGCGAGCAGCGGCAATTCCCAGAGGTGGGCGGCGCTGAGGTGCGACGCCACCCCGTCGTAGGCGAGCGCAGCCAGTCGCTCCGGGCCGAGGGCAGGCAACGCGTACACGCCGCGGGCGACCCGCTCCACCTCTCCCCGCTGAACGGCTGATCGCAGTTGCCGCTCGGTCATCACCTGCAGAAGCTGCGCAGCAGAGGCCGAGCCGCCCAATCGCGCCATGACCTCCGCGGCGGACTCCACGGCACGAGCTTGCCTGATCCCGGCGAATCCTGGCGGGAGTTGTCCACAGGCGTCGGCAACGACAGGAGGTAGTGGCGGACTCGGCGGTTGTGCGCGCTCCGCCAGGCGGGCGGCGGCCCGTTTGTGGCGACTACCTGCTGTCGTTGGCTACAGGATGCCGATGAGGTCTGCAGTTGAGGTGACTGATTGGCGGCGCCGGCGAGATCGGCTGGAGTGATCGGGATGCCAGGGTGGTCGCGGGTGCGGTCGCGGTGAGGCAG
>NZ_DASRXP010000406.1:0-8189 GCF_035687465.1 Kribbella sp. | reverse complement strand
TTGCAACGTTGTACTGTCGTTGCTCGACCCCCTCACTCCACCTCACGGGAGCCTCGATGCCCAGCCAGCAGCCCCGCCCCGAGCACCCCCGGCCGCAGTTCATCCGCCCCGACTGGCTCAACCTGAATGGCGAATGGCAGTTCGAGATCGACCGCGCCGACTCCGGCCTCGAGCGCGGCGTCCGCGACCGCGAACTCCAGCAGCGCATCGTGGTGCCGTTCGCACCGGAGACCCAGCTGTCCGGGGTCGAGAACGTCGACTTCCTCGAGGCGGTCTGGTACCGCACCACCGTGACGATCCCGGCCGACTGGTCCGGCAAGCACCCGATCCTGCACTTCCAGGCGGTCGACCAGGACGCGACGGTCTGGGTGAACAACGTCGAGGTGGTCCGGCACCGCGGCGGCTTCACCCCGTTCAGCGCCGACCTCTCGGCCGTCGCAGCACCGGGCGAAGAGGCCGTGATCGTGGTCCGCGCACGCGACAGCCGGTACGGCGTACAGGCGCGTGGCAAGCAGACCACCAACTACTTCAACAGCGGTTGCCACTACACGCGGACCACCGGCATCTGGCAGACGGTATGGCTGGAAGCCGTTCCGGCGGTGCACCTCCTGCGGCCGCGGATCACTCCGGACGCCGCGGGATCCGCCTTCCACGTGTCCGTGCCCCTCTCGGCGAACAAGCCGGGCTGGAAGGTTCGGGCGGTCTTGTCTGACGCCGACGGCGACATCGTCACCGCCGAGGTTCGGGCCGATCTCGACCTCGCCCCGCGACTCGTGCTCAGCATCCCCACCGAACGCGTCCGCCTCTGGGACACCACCGACCCCCACCTGTACGGCGTACGCCTGGAACTGGTGGATGCCGACGGCAACATCACGGACTCCGCCGACAGCTACGCCGGGCTGCGATCGGTGTCGATCAACGGGCAGGCCGTGCTGATCAACGGCAAGCACGTCTTCCAGCGCCTGGTGCTGGACCAGGGCTATTGGCCCGAGAGCCTGATGACGGCGCCGTCGGACGATGCTCTCGTCGCGGATATCGAGCTGAGCATCGCCGCCGGGTTCAACGGCGCCCGGTTGCACCAGAAGGTGTTCGAGGAGCGGTACCTCTACCACGCGGATCGCCTGGGTTATCTGGTCTGGGGTGAGTTCGGCGACTGGGGCGGAGCCGTTGCCGAGGGCACCCAGAACAACAACCAGCAGCCGAGCGCGTCGTTCGTGACGCAGTGGCTGGAGGCGGTCGAGCGCGACTACAACCACCCGTCGATCATCGGTTGGTGCCCGCTGAACGAGACGCACCAACTGCTGCACGACCGGATCACCCAACTAGACGACGTGACCCGGGCGATGTTCCTGGCGACCAAGGCTGCCGACGTGTCCCGGCCGGTCCTGGATGCGTCGGGGTACTCACACCGGGTGCCCGAGACGGATATCTGGGACTCGCACAACTACGAGCAGGACCCGATCGAGTTCGCCCGGCAGATGGCGGGGCTCGCGGACGGAGCGCCGTACGGGAATCGGGGCGGCGAGGAACAGCGACCGATCTCGCAGGACTACGCCGGACAGCCCTATTTCTGTAGCGAGTTCGGCGGTATCTGGTGGAACCCGGAAGCGGCCGCGGCTGCCGGGACCGACCGCGACGAATCTTGGGGCTATGGGCAACGAGTCAAGGATGTCGAGGACTTCTACGACCGCTTCGCCGGGCTGGTCGACGTGTTGCTCGACAACCCGTTGATGTTCGGCTATTGCTACACGCAACTGACCGATGTCTTCCAGGAGGAGAACGGGATCTACCGCTTCGATCGCAGTACGAAGCTTGATGTTCCCCGCATCCATGCCATCCAGGCGCGCACCGCTGCGTTCGAGGAACGCTAGAGGGTGCCGGTAAGGAGTTGGAGGCCGAGGCTGCTGAGGGCCACCGAGATCCACAGGATCGCGCCGAGCAGCAGCGGGCGGAGGCCGGCTTGACGGAGCTCGGAAGGCCGGAGCGAGAGGCCGATGGCAACCAGGGCCGCGGTGATCAGGCAGGTGCCGGTAAGCGCCAGGCCTGACTGCCACGCCGTCGGCACGAAACCAGCACTCCGGAGACCGGCCGCGGCGATGAAGCCCACCAAGAACAACGGCACCATCCGCCGCCACGGCAACCGCGGGCCGCTCTGGCCGGCGGTTGCCGGCTTGCGGGCGTCGTGGCGGGATTTGAGGATGACGAGGCCGATGACGATCGGGACGAGCATCAGTGAGCGGGTGAGTTTGACGACCAGCGCTTGGTCTCCCGCCGAGGAACTGTAGGCATAGCCGGCGGCGACCACGGACGAGGTGTCGTTGATCGCAGTACCGGCCCACAGTCCGAAGGCTTCCGGGCCGAGACCGAGGAGATGGCCGATCGGCGGGAACGCCAGGACAGCGACCACGTTGAAGGTGAAGATCGTGGCGAGCGCGTACGCCACCGAGGACCGCTTCGCCCCGATCGCGGCCGTCGCGGCGGCGATCGCGGAAGCACCGCAGATCGCAGTACCGACTCCGATCAAGGTCTGGGTGTCGCCGCGCACCCCGAGCAGCCGCCCGAACAGCCAGGCGCCGCCGAGCGCGACTCCCAACGTCCCCAGCATGACCGGCAGCGACCCGCCGCCGACTCGGACCACCTGCTGAAGAGACAGCCCCGTGCCCAGTACGACGATCGATAACTGCAGGAGATTCTTCGAGGCGAAGTCATAGCCCGCGCGATTCCGCTCAGCCCGAAACGCCGGCACCAGAACCCCCGCCAACACACCCAGCACGATCCCGAACACCGGCCCACCCACGACAGGCACCACCCGCCCGAGCAACACCGCCCCCGCCGCCAGCACGAGAACCACAACCAGCCCAGGCACCCGTCCGACCACCCCAGCGCGGAGACGCGCAGTACGGCCTGGTGCGGCGGGCCGCGCAGGTGAGGTCCGGGAGTGAGTCAGTGACCTAACCTCGACGTGCAGCACGTCCGGAACCTCCCTAGCTAAATGTACGCACATTTAGACTAAGAGATGACCGGACATTTAACAAGGTGGAAGGAACGGATGAGCGAGCGCGGGCTTGATCGCAGTGGCGGCCAGCCGCTCTGGAAGCAGTTGCAGCAAGACCTGGTCCGCCGGTTGCGCGCCGGGGAGTTCGACGACGTCTTTCCCGGCGAACTCGCGCTGGTCGAGGACTACCAGGTGAGCCGCCACACCGTGCGCCAGGCGCTCGGCAAGCTCCGGACCGACGGACTTATCGTCGCGGAGCGCGGGCGGCAACCCCGAGTCGCGACCGCCCCGGAGATCCGGCAGCCGATGGGGGCGTTGTACAGCCTGTTCTCCTCGGTGGAGGCGTCCGGCCTGACGCAGCACAGCGTCGTACGGGCGCTCGACCTCCGCGCGGACGGCGTGATCGCGAGCCGGCTCGACCTCGAGGCATCCATCCCGCTGGTCTACCTCGAGCGCCTGCGCTTCGCCGGAGACGAACCGCTCGCCCTGGACCGGGTGTGGTTGCCGGCCTCCCTGGCGAGCGGACTACTCGACGCCGACTTCAGCCACACCAGCCTGTACGCCGAACTCGCCGCGCGAACCGGACTCCGCCTCGACCACGGTCGCGAGGACATCCGCGCGGTGAACCCGACCCCGGCGGAGCGAGCCCTCCTGCACTGCCCCGCCGATGCCGCCGCCTTCTCCATCAACCGCCTCGGCCACGCCCAGGGCCGCAAGTTCGAGTGGCGCCACACGGTGGTCCGCGGCGACCGCTTCGCCCTGTCCGCCGAGTTCTCCGCCCACGAGGGCTACCGCCTCACCCCCGCCACCACCGCAACCACCCTCCCCTGACCCGAACTGCTTGCGTCCGAAGAACTGGCGGGACGTCCCTCCAGTTCTTCGGACGCAACGAGACCACACCGAAGCTTCGGCCGGTGCCGAACTGTTGGCGAGGCAGGATGTGATGGTGAGTACCTCGACGGAAGGCCAGGAACTGGCTGCGTGGGCCCGGATGCTGGCCGACGGCACCCGCGCGACCGTCTGCCTGGCCTTGCTGGACGGCCGGGCGTGGACCGCGACGGAACTCGCCAAGCTGGCTGGGGTTTCCCGGCCGACCATCAGCGAACACCTGAACCTGCTCGTGGATGGCGGCCTCCTCACCGAGCTAAGGCAGGGCCGCCACCGCTATGTGAAATTGGCCGGCCCGGAAACCGCTGAACTCCTCGAAGGACTCGCCGCGCTGGCGCCCCGGCGTACGGAGGTTGCCAACAGTCTCTCGGCAGCGAGCAGGCGGGACGCCTTCGCGCGGGCCCGCACCTGCTACGACCACTTCGCCGGCCGGCTGGGCGTGGCCTTGACCGACGCGATGACCGAACGCGGGCTGCTCGATTGGTCCTCGGGCGTCACGTTGACCACCGACGGCGTTCAGTGGCTGGACGACCTCGGCATCGTGGTCGAGAACAAGCATGGCCGACCAGCCGTCCGGTCCTGCCTGGACGTCACGGAGCGACGACCGCACCTGGCCGGCGCGGTCGGCTCGGCTTTGTGCAGACATGCCATGCAACAGGGCTGGGTCACCCGGATCACCGGTGGTCGGGCGCTGAAAGTGTCCGGTGCGATGGAAGGCCTGGGGCTACCGTCCGGGGTGATAGAAGATCTCGTCTCCAGGTGAGATTCCCGACAGAGAACACGCGTTCGAGGGGCGCAGGTCACTTTGACCGCCTAACCTGCGCACATGACTGGATTCGAGCCCGATACCGAACTGGTGTCCCGCCTCCCTCTGCCCAGCCATGTGGTCGTGCTCGTCGACGGCCAGTGGCGGCGCGGCTGGTTGATCGGCCGCGAGCACGAGGACGCGGGCTGGACCGGCACGGTGCAGTACGAGGGCGACGACGGCGTCGAGCGGACGGAACGCCTGCCGGCAGACCTGATCGCACTGCCCGAGTCGGACCGACCGACTGAGCGTCGCGGCAAGGCCGCGTCGTAGGAAACCGCGTCGTAGGAAGTAGGCATGCGTCGGCCCCCGGGAGAAACCCCTCCCGGGGGCCGACGCATGTAACGGCTCTGGTCGGGGCGCCTCTAGCGACGAAACGATCCCGCTCCAGGCCCTTCGGGCGGTTGACCTGGAGCGGGATCAGGCGTTACACACGGTGTATCGCTGCTCACGGCCTGAGCGTTACAGAATTCAGGAAAGTTTCCTGGTGTGGATCAAACGCTGGGCCACCTCGCGCAGCTTGACGTTGTTGTCCTGGGAGTAGCGACGCAGTACGGCGAACGCCTGCTCGTCGGTCAGGTCGAACCGCTCCATCAGGATCCCCTGCGCCTGGCCGATCAGCTTCCGGGCATCGATCGCCTGCCAGAGAGTGGACTCGCTGCGGGCGTTCGCGACCGCTACCGCGGCGTGGTCGGCGAACACCTGAGCGACCGCGTCGTCCGCCTTGGTGAACCGGTTCTTCGCCGGATCGAACAGGTTCAGCGCCCCCACGGTGGTGGTCGGCGTCCGCAGCCGCACGGTGAGCACACTGCGCAGGCCGACCGGCACGATGCCGGCGGACCAAGTCGGCCAGCGGGAATCGTTGGCCGTGTCGCCGCTGACCACGCTCGTCTCCTGCTCGATGGCGCTGAAGGTCGGACCTTCCCCGGCCTCGAGCTGCAACCGGTCGGCCTCTTCGACCAGCGCGTCGGTGGCCGCCGCGGATTCCAGTCGGCCACCTCGCTGCACCAGTACGACGCTGGCGTGGTCGGCGCCGATCCTCGCCAGGACATACTCGAGGAACCGTTCGGCGGTCTGTTCCACATCGGCTTGTTCATGCAGGACGAGCGCCATCCTGGCCAGGTCCTGGGCGAATTCGTCGCTCACTCGGCTACTGCCGAGAAGGACAGGGAGAGTCGTCGCACCGGACGTTCATCCTCAACAGGTCGGAGCAGTCTTCGCGGGTGGCATGCTGCGCCACCGGCTGACTTCCCAACCGGGATGAACCCTAACACCGGTCAGCGTGGCCTCAAGCCGAACAAGGAGCAGCCCCGGCGCACATGGCTGAACGCCGGGGCCTGGAAACAACCAGCCTCTCGAGCGACCGAGCTCCCTTGGCCCTCAAGTGCCCGTTCGACCTGCGGTCAATCACGTTCTTCGGGCCGGCGACTCTCAGAAGTGCACGGCCAACAGGATCCTGCCGCTCTCCGAGCTCCTGATGTCGAGCGCGCGGATCTCGTCGCGGTGCAGCTTGGTGGTCGCCGCCGGTTTGACCGTAGTACCGGGTGACGCGTTCCAGCTGGCGATCAAGGTGGACTTGCCGGACTGGTCGGTCACGTACATCTCGTACCCACGAGCGCGCTCGCTCGGGGTGGCCAGATCGTCGTACCGGCAGCTGATCTCGATCGTGGTGCCCCAGCTCTCCTCGATCAGCCGGGCGTCGGCCGTCAGCTTGCTGGCCACCGTCTGCGCGAGCACCACGTAGTCGCCCTGCGGCTCGTCCTCTCCGACCGAAGCGGACACCACCGCGCCGACCGCGGCCGCGGTTGCGGCGACGCCCGCGACGAGCGCTCCGAGGCGGACCCGTCGGCGCCGACGGTCCCGCTGGACGTTGCGTACCAGGCCCGGCAGCAGGTTCGGCGGGATGTCGGTGATCGTCGCGAGCGCCCGGTCGTCCGGCACCATCGCCAGGGTCTCGGGCACGCTGCGCAGCGCCGCCACCTCGGCCGAACAGTCGGGACAGGTGCGGAGATGCTCCTCGTACGCGCGCACCTCCTTCGCCGACAAGGCGCCCAGCAGGTAGGCCGCGTCCCACTCCCGATACTGATCGCTCATACCTGCGTCACCCCCCTCTCCTGCAGTGCAAGCTTCAGCGCCCGCATCCCGTAGTGCAAGCGCGATTTCACCGTGCCGGCCGGGATGTCCAGTTCCTCGGCGATATCGGTGACCGTGCGCCGGCCGTAGTACGCGCGCACGATCACCTGCCGATGATCGTCCGACAACTGAGCCAGCGAATCGGCCACCAGCCACGCATCCAGTACTGCGTTCGCGTGGTCGGCGCTCGGCCGTTCCGGCAGCTCGTCGCTGGCCACCTCCCGGTTGACCCGGGCACTCCGCCGATCGTCGATGACCAGGTTCCGCGCCACCGTGAACAACCAGGCCCGGGCACCCGCCTCGTCCTCGGTCAGAATCTGCGGCCGCCGCCAAGCCCGCAACAAAGTCTCCTGTACTACGTCCTCGGCGAACCGGGTGTCGCCAGTCAGCCGGACCACGAACCGCCACAACGACGAGGCATGCACATCGTGCAGCTCACGCAGAAGTGCAGCCCGGTCGTCGGCCATCCGCACTCCTTCAGTCGCTGGAACTCATCATCCTGGGGCTTTCACTCTTTCAGCGCCAGCAAGAACAGGAGAACGTGTCCGCAACGAGTGGGTCTTTCGAGTGGATCCGTGCCCGACCACGGGCATCGGGCACGGATCCGACCCCGGCTAGTCGGTTGCCGGTTCGAGCTGCCGCGCCCCCTGCCGCTTGAGTCCGGGCAGCCGCTCGAGTCCCCACGCACCGGCCCCGAGGAACGCGATCAGCAGGAACGCGAACGAGAACAGTGCCGCCTTCTCCCCACCGTTCTGCACCGGCAACAACGCACCGGCCTGGTGCACGGTGAAGTACGCGTAGGCCATCGACCCGGAGCACAGCAGCGCGGCGTACCGGGTCCCGAACCCGACACAAACGAGTGCTCCCGCCACCGTCTGGATCACCGACGCCCACCAACCCGGCCACTCCAGCGCCGGGGTCCGGTCGACCCCCAGCACCCCGAACAGGGCAGCAGCCCCATGACACGCGAACAGGAACCCCACCACGATCCGAAACACACCCAGTACCTCGTCACGCCAGCGCTCCAGCACATGCATCGTCTTGTCTCCTCAGGTGAACGGGACGGATTCACACACCACCGGCCTGCCTCACGCACCCCGGCGATGCCCTCACCCGGAGACAACGTCCTGCCAGCCCATCCGGTTCAACGGTGAGTGACTCATCACTCACGCTCCGAATCCGTTGCCCCACTCCGCCCACGTCTGCTATCCAACGTGCGAACCACCCCCGAGACCTGACACACTGTCCCCCGCGGGGCCTCTAGCTCAATTGGCAGAGCAGCGGACTTTTAATCCGCGGGTTGTGGGTTCGAGTCCCACGGGGCCCACCCAGCAAGTCTTTCGGCGCACGTCTCCGCTGACCGACGAC
>NZ_DASRXP010000405.1:0-16991 GCF_035687465.1 Kribbella sp. | reverse complement strand
CTCTCTGAGATCTCGGTGGCGATCCGGGAGGTGACCAACGCGGAGTACGCGGAGTTCCTGACGGCGACCGGCTATCGGCCGAGGATCGCGAACCGCTTCCTGGCGCACTGGGTCGCTGGGGCGCCGGTGGCCGGCACCGAGGATCAGCCGGTGACGTATGTCGATCTGCCGGACGCACGGGCCTACGCGAAGTGGCGTGGCGGGCGGCTTCCGACCGAGGACGAGTGGCAGGTGGCCGCGGGGCTCGACGGGTTCACCCGGGCCGAGCCGCTGGTGTGGAACCTGACCGAGAGCGAGCACCGCGACGGCCGGAGCCGGTTCTGCATCGTCAAGGGCGGCTCGTACTACGTTGCCGAGGGCTCCGACTGGTACTCCGACGGCGGTCCACAGGAGCCCGAGGTGAGCTTCAAGCTGGTGCTCACCGGCGGCGGCCTGGATCGCTCGGAGACCATCGGCTTCCGGTGCGCCGGATGATGGGACAGTAGATGCGCGGGATGAGATGAGAGCCGCACCGCTGGAGGGCGTGAAGGTCCTCGAGGCCGCGACGTTGTTCGCGGGACCGTTGGCAGCGACGTTCCTGGGCGACTTCGGTGCGGACGTGACGAAGATCGAGCATCCGTCCCGGCCGGACGCGGCCCGCGGGCACGGCACCAGCAAGGACGGTGTCGGCCTGTGGTTCAAGACCCTCGGCCGGAACAAGCGGCTCGCGACGCTCGACCTGTCGCAAGGGCGCGAGGTCTTCCTGGAATTGGTGCGGGCGAACGACGTGCTGGTGGAGAACTTCCGGCCGGGCACCCTCGAGCGCTGGGGACTTGGACCGGATGTGCTGCTGGAGTCCAACCCCCGGCTGGTGATCGCCCGGGTGACCGCGTTCGGCCAGGTCGGCCCTTGGTCGAGCCGCCCGGGCTTCGGCTCCCTGGCCGAGGCGATGAGCGGATTCGCCGCTGTCACAGGTGAACCCGATGGCCCTCCGACGCTGCCACCTTTCGGCCTGGCCGACGGGATCACAGCACTCGCCACCGCGTACGCCGTACTGGTGGCTCTGCGCGAGCGGGATCGGTCGGGGGCGGGGCAGGTGATCGACATGGCGATCATCGAGCCGATCCTGATGATGTTGGGCGGCCAGATCACGGCGTACCAGCAGACCGGCTATGTCCAGCCCCGGTTGGGGAATCGCTCGTCGAACAACGCGCCTCGCAACGTCTACCAGACCGCCGACGGCCGCTGGGTCGCCGTCTCCACGAGCTCGCAGAGCATCGCGGAACGAGTGGTGACGCTCGTCGGCCGGCCGGATCTGGTCGCGCAGCCGTGGTTCGGGACCGGCCGGGAACGGGCCGAGCACGCCGACGAGTTGGACGACGCGGTCGGATCCTGGATCGGGGAGCGCTCTCTCGACGAGGTCATGCTCGCCTTCGAGAAGGCGGAGGCAGCGGTCGGGCCGGTGCATGACATCCGCGGGATCATGACGGATCCGCAGTACGCGGCACTGAACACGATTGTCGAGGTGGATGACGACGAGCTCGGCGGTCCGGTCCAGATGCAGAACGTGCTGTTCCGGCTGTCGGAGTCGCCCGGGTCGATCCGTTGGGCGGGCCGACCTCATGGCGCCGACACAGACGCAGTACTGGCTGAGATCGGGGTCACACCCGAACAATTAGCCGCCCTCCGTGACGCCGGTGTCGTCTAGTGTCTCTTGGTGGGATAACTCGACGGTTATGAGATGGGGCGCCACGTGTTGACGGCTCTTTATGTGCCGGCGAGTCGGCCTGATCGGTTCTCGAAGGCCGTGTCGGCCGGAGCGGATCTGGTGGTGTTCGATCTCGAGGACGCCGTCCCGGTGGACGACAAGGCCGAGGCTCGTGGCTGGGCGGTCGCGTGGATCGCGGCGCATGCGTCGGACTCGGTCGAGATCCGGGTGAACGCACCGGGCTCGCCTTGGAGCGAGGACGACCTGGCCGCGCTGGCCGCAGTACCGGGCGTGCGGATCCGAGTGCCCAAGGTGGAGAGTGCGAACGACATTCGGTGGGTGCTGGAGCGGGTGCCGTCGGCAAAGATCACCGCGCTGATCGAGTCACCGCTCGGGCTGGAGCGGGCGTTCGAGATCGCGTCCGCCGACGAGCGGGTGGTCGCGGTCGCGCTCGGTGAAGCCGATCTGGCCAGCTCGCTCGGTGTCGACGGTCCCGAAGGACTGGGATGGGCCCGCGGCCGGTTGGTGTCCGCGTCAAGGGCGGCCGGGCGCGGTGCGCCGATGATGTCGGTCTACCCGCACGTGAACGACGAAGACGGTCTGCGGCGGACCTGTTTGGAGGGCCGGGCGCTTGGGTTCGTCGGGCGTACTGCGATCCACCCGCGACAGCTGGCCACGATCGTCGAATGCTTCACGCCATCTGCCTCTCAGGTGGCGGATGCGGCCGCGCTGCTGGCCGCAGTAGAGAAGGCCGGCGTCGCCGAGGGCGGCGTAATCGTGCTCCCCGACGGCCGCATGGTCGACCCCGCGATGCTGGGCCGCGCCCGAGAGCTAACCACCCTCATGCAACAGATCGAGTCCCGCCAGAGCTAAGGTCGAGGCATGCTGCCGCGCAGTGTTGATGCTGTGGTGGTCGGCTCGGGGCCGAACGGGCTGGTGAGCGCGATCGCTCTGGCTGACGCGGGTTGGGACGTGCTCGTACTGGAGGCCGCCGACGAGTTCGGCGGTGCCGTCCGATCCACTGCGAGCGATGGCTGGATCAGCGACCGGTTCAGTTCCAACTACCCGCTCGGCGTGGCCTCACCTGTACTACGGTCGCTCGGGCTGGAGGAGTTCGGTCTGCGCTGGGCGCATGCGCCGCTGCCGTTGACCCACCTGCTCGACCCCGACACGGCGGCATCGATCCATCCGGACCCGAACGACACCGCCGCGTCGATCTCGGTCGACCACCCGGCCGACGGTGAGGCCTGGCTTCGGCTCTACGAGAAGTACGTCAAGATTCGCGAGCCGTTCCTGCAGTCCCTGCTGACCACCTGGCCTCCGGTCGTCCCCGGCGTCAAGCTGGCCCGCAAGCTCGGCTCGGCGGGGGAGCTCGCCCGGTTCGCGCGGTTCATGGCGATGCCGATGCACCGGATGGGACAGGAGCTCTTCGAAGGTCCCGCCGGTCGTGCGCTGCTGGCAGGCAACTCGTTCCACGCCGACGCGCCCCCCAGTGGCAGCGTCAGCGGGACGATGGGCTGGCTGTTGGGGATGCTGGCCCAGGACGTCGGGTTCCCGGTCGCGGCCGGTGGTTCCAGCTCGCTGTCCTCCGCCCTGATCCGCCGCGCCGAACGCGCGGGTGCGCTCTTCGTCGCCGGTACTCCGGTTGTCGGTATCGACGTGTCCGCCGGGAAGGTGGCCGGCGTCCGCACCGCCTCCGGCGAGCAGGTCGCCGTCGGCCGCGCTGTGATCGCGGACGTGTCCGCCCTCACCCTGTACGACGAACTGTTGCCAAAAGCAAGTGTTCCGTCGGGAGTGCGCCGCGATCTGGACGCGTTCGAATGGGACTACCCGACCGTCAAACTGAACTACCGCCTGAGCGGACCGATCCCGTGGCAGGCCGCGGACGCCCGGAAGGCCGGCGTGGTCCACCTCGGCGGCACCGCGGACGACCTGGTGCACCTGTCCGCCGACCTCGACACCGGGCGGTTGCCCTCGGCGCCGTTCCTGCTGATCGGCCAGACCACCAAGTCCGATCCGTCCCGGTCGCCGGCTGGGACCGAGGCCGTCTGGGCCTATTCACACCTGCCACGGGGGATCGCGGACGACGCGTCGGCCGAGAAGCTCGGGGACCGGATGGAGAGGCTGATCGAGCGCTACGCACCCGGCTTCGCCGACGTCATCCTGGATCGCAACCTGCAGCGACCCAGTGATTTCTCCTCCGCCAACGCCTCCCTCGGCCTCGGTGCTCTGGGCGGCGGCACGACCCAGCTCCACCAGCAGCTGATCTTCCGCCCGACCATCGGCCTGGGCAGTCCCCGCACGGTCGTGTCCGGCCTGTACCTGGGCAGCTCCGCGATCCACCCAGGTCCTGGTGTCCACGGTGCCTGCGGTCACCTGGCTGCCCGAACGGCGCTCCGTGACGCGTCAGTCCTCGGCCCGCTGACGCGCCGCCCCTTGAATGCGCTACTCCGCAACCTCCAGAGCTGATCGCTCCGGCTGGGTGGCGATCCGGAGGGCGGCAACGAGGTCCCGATAGAGATCGTCGGACGCGAGCAGCTCCTGATGGTTGCCCTGGGCCCGGACCTGGCCGGCCTCCAGCACGATGATCTGGCCGGCGTCGATGACCGTGCTCAGTCGGTGCGCGATGGTCAGTACTGCGCCGGTGCTCGCGATCCGGGCGATCACCTCGTGCACCGCGGCCTCGGTGAGCCCGTCCAACTGCGCGGTCGCCTCATCCAGTAGCAGGATCTCGGGGTCGCCGACCAAGGCCCGGGCCAACGCGATCCGCTGCCGCTCACCGCCCGAGATCACTGCCGTCGACAGCGAGGTGTCGAGTCCGTCGGGTAGTGCGCGGACGCGTTCGTCCAACCGGACCGCCCGCAGTGCCTCCCAGATGTCGTCCTCGTTTGCCTCGTCATGGGTGTACAGCAGGTTCTCCCGGAGGGTCCCCGGTACCAGGGGAGTGTCCTGTTCGACGTACACGACTCTCCTGCGCAGGTCCTCCAAAGACCAGTCCTGCAAGGGGGTTCCGTCCAGTATGAGGCGGCCGCTGTCGGGATTCAGGAAGCGGAGGAGCAGGGAGAATATGGTGGTCTTGCCGGCGCCGGACGGCCCGACGATCGCGGTATGCCCGACCCGCGGGATCTCCAGGGTGATGTCCCGGACGGCCGGGGCGGCGCCCGGGGCGTAGCGAGCCGTCACGTTCTCGAAGGAGAGCGCGGCCTTGCTGAGGTCCTGCTGCGCGACCCGCGCCGGGCCGGTGTCGGCCGGCTCGAGTTCGAACGCGTCGACCTCCCGGATCCGCGCCGCGGCGGCGATGCCGGACTGGAGTCCGCCGACGGTCGTCGCCAGGCTCGACACCGGCTCCATCAACTGGAACGCGTACAGCAGGAACGCGACCAGCGCGGAAACGGTCAGCAGTCCCTCGCCGACCCGCCAGGCACCGAGGCCGAGAATGATCATGATCGCCAGCCCGATCCCGAAACCCGCGATGGTGAAGGCGACGGCCTGGTAGCGGACCGCCCGGATGCTCTGCCGCGCCGACTCGGTCGCCTCGACGATCACCCGCTCGCTCTCCCGCGCCTCGGCGCGGCTCGCCTTCACGGTGCGGATCGCCCGCAACGCACCTTCCAGTACGCCGCCCAGCCGGCCGACCGCACCCTGGGCCTGCTCCTGGGCCCGGGCCATCGGGGGCATCAACAGGCCGACGATGATCGCGACGATCACCAGCGCCGCGAGGGTGGTCGCCAGCAGGACCCCGTCGAGCAGCGCCATCAGGATCAGCGCGCCGACCAGCCCGATCACGCTGTTCACCAACTCCACCAGGCTCGACGCGGCGGCTTCGCGGAGCAGCACCGTGTCCGACGTGACCCGGGTGACGAGTTCGCCGGGGGAGCGGCCGGCCAGTTCACCGATCCGGACCCGGAAGAGCCTGCGGACCATCGAACTGCGGGCATCGAGTACGACCCGCTCGCCCATCCGGCCCAGCACGATCCACTGCACCAGCCCGAGGATCGAGCCGGCCACCAACAGCGCGATCAGCAGCGCCACCGCCGGGCCGATCGATGCCGAGGTCGCGAGACCGTCGAGCACCGACTTGGTCACCATCGGGGTGGCCAGGGACGCGCCGGTTGTGCCCAGGCCCAGCACCAGGCCGAGCAGGAGTGTCCGTCGGTGCGGTCGCACGAACGACCACAGCATCCGGACGTTCTGCCACCGCAACTTCTCGCTCATCGGTCCCCTCCGGTGATCGGTACTAGAGCGCCAAGGTAGCAGAATCGGACAATGATGTCCTATTCTTAACCAATGGCGACCGATGGGGATAAGGTCGGGGTCATGACTGACACGGTCGAGTCGGGTAGCCGGACGCGGACCCGCAGAGCGATCCTGGACGCCGCGGTGGTGGTGTTCGCCAAGCGGCGGAACGCCTCGCTGAGCGAGGTCGCGGCCGAGGCGAAGGTGGCCCGCAGTACCTTGCACCGGTACTTCGCCGATCGGGCCGAGCTGGTTTTCGCTCTGGCGGAGGATGTGCTCGTCGGCTTCGAGCGGGCGATCGCCGACGCCGAGCTCGATCAGGGACCCCCGCTGGAGGCGTTCCGGCGGCTGGTCGTCGGGTATTCCGCGCTCGGCCAGCGGATCTTCTTCCTGTTCAACGAGCCCACCTTCTACCAGCCCGACCCCGACCCCGACGTGGCGCGGTTCTTCGAGAAGCTCGAGCAGGCGAGCAAGCCTATTGAGGCGCTGATCGACCGCGGCCACCGCGAGGGCGTTTTCGCCGCCAATCTCAGCGTTGACTGGATCACCCGGATCCTGATGTGGATGGTCTTCATCGGCTGGGAGGCCGTCGAGGAGAACGCGCTGTCCCGCCTGGCCGCGCCGGCGACCATCCTCCAGACGATCGAGACCGGCATCCTCGCGCCCCCGTCCGGCCGGGTGGAGGAGTAGTGAGTAGCCGCGTCGAGGAGTTGCTGCGGGAGTTGGCTCCGCAGGTTCTCGGGTTCCTGGCGCGTAGGAACGGGCAGTTCGATCTGTGCGAGGACGCAGTACAGGAAGCTCTGCTGGCGGCGGCGACCCAGTGGCCGGCCGATGGGATCCCGGCCAATCCGCGGGGGTGGTTGATCACCGTTGCCGGCCGCAAGCTGACGGATCAGTTCCGGAGCGAGAGCGCGCGGCGGCGGCGTGAGGACAATGTCGCCGCGATGGCAGGAGCTGAGGAACTGGTTGCCCCGGGCGCCGATCATGACCAGCCGCCGGAATCCGACGACACGTTGACCCTGCTCTTCCTCTGCTGCCATCCGGCTGTCACGCCCGCGTCGCAGGTCGCGTTGACGTTGCGCGCGGTCGGTGGTCTCACCACTGCCGAGATCGCCAAGGCGTTCATGGTGCCGGAGGCAACGATGGCGCCGCGGATCAGCCGGGCGAAGAAGAGCATCAAAGCCGCGGGCAGCCGGTTCGTCCTGCCGCCGGAGGAGGAGCGGGCCGATCGGCTCCGGGTGGTGCTCCAGGTTCTCTACCTGATCTTCAACGAGGGCTACACGGCCAGTTCCGGTCCCGACCTGCAACGGGTCGAGCTCACCGCCGAGGCGATCCGCCTGAGCCGGATGCTCTACCAACTCCTCCCGGACGACGGGGAGGTCGCCGGTCTGCTGGCCTTGATGCTGCTCACCGACGCCCGCCGCGCGGCCCGCAGTACGCCGGATGGCCGGTTGGTCCCCATCGACGAACAGGACCGCAGCCTCTGGCTCCGCGAGTCGATCGACGAAGGCGCCGCGCTGGTCCTGCGAACTCTCAGCCACGGTCAGGTCGGCCCGTACCAACTGCAGGCCGCCATCGCCGCCGTCCACTCCGAAGCCCCGAGTGCCGACGAAACCGACTGGCCGCAGATCTTGTCGCTGTATCTGTTGCTGGAGAGGTTCTCGCCGAACCCGATGGTCACCCTCAACCGCGCCATCGCTCTGGCCGAGGTGGAGGGCCCCCAGGCCGGCCTCGATCTGCTCGCCACCCTCGACGGCGACAACCGCATGACGGGCAACCATCGCCTGGACGCCGTCCGCGCCCACCTGCTGGAACGAGCCGACCAACCCCGCGAAGCCCGGGCCTACTACCTGGCAGCAGCCCGCCGAACCACCAGCCTCCCAGAACAGCAGTACCTCTCCACCAAAGCAGCAGCCCTTCCCACCGACTGATCCCATCACGCACTGCCCCGGCTCCCACGTCACCAGCCGTCACCGTGTGCGGCGTCACGTGACTTAGGTTGTAACTTCGGTTTACAGTTGCGGCATGGCTATCGAGCAGCGGAGTGCCCGGGGCAAGGTGCGGCGGGATCCGATCGGGATAGGGGTCGCGCTGCTGAACCGGCTGGCCAGGTCGCGGGCGATCGACCGGTTGGGGTTGCGGAAGCAGACCGAGCGGGTGGTGTTCGAGGCGACGCGGACGGGGTTCCGGACGGCTGGTGCGTTGACCAGGAGCTTCACCGCGGCGAGCAAGCTGGCCAAGCCGTCGCGGTTGCCTGCGGCGCGGGGGACCGGGCGGTTCGATCTGACGCCGACCGAAGACCAGCAGATGGTGGTCGGGGTGGTGACGGAGTTCGCCGCCGAGGTCTTGCGGCCGGGTGCTCCCGACGCGGATGTTGCCGGGACGACCGATCTCAAGGTGCTTCAGCAGAGTTCCGAGCTCGGGTTGAGCCTGATCGAAGTACCGGAAGAGCTCGGCGGGATCGTCAGCGAGCGGTCGGCGATGACCGGGGTGCTCGTGGCGGAGGCGATGGCTCACGGCGACATGGGGCAGGCGGTTGCGTGTCTCGCACCGGCTGCGGTGAGCACGGCGATCTCGTTGTGGGGCGACGAGACCCAGCAGGCGACGTACCTGCCTGCCTTCACCGGGGAATCCGTGCCGGCTGCCGCTCTCGCGATCGTCGAGCCACGGCCGCTGTTCGACCCGTTCGACCTGCGGACTCGCGCGACCCGGCAACGAACGGGTCACCTGCTCAATGGGGTGAAGTCCCTCGTACCACGAGGCGCCGAGGCGGAGGTGTTCGTCATCGCGGCGCAACTGGAGGACCAGGGCCCGGCGTTGTTCCTGATCGAGTCGGACCACCCCGGCGTCACCATCGAGGCGGAACCGTCGATGGGACTCCGGGCGGCGAGCCTGAGCCGGGTCTTCCTCGACGACGTTCCGGCCGTCCAACTCGGATCACTCGAGGACTACGCGGACTGCGTCCGGCTCGCGCGACTCGGCTGGTGCGCTCTCTCCCTCGGTACTGCGAAGGCGGTGCTCGACTACGTCACGCCGTACGTGAACCAGCGGACCGCGTTCGGCGAGCCGATCAGTCACCGGCAGTCGGTGGCGTTCATGGTGGCGAACATCGCCATCGAACTGGAGGGCATGCGGCTCGTCACCTACCGGGCCGGATCGCGCGCGGAACAAGGGCTTCCGTTCGCCCGTGAGGTCGCGCTGGCCCGGCGGCTGTGTACCGAGAAGGGGATGCAGATCGGGACCGACGGGGTGCAGTTGCTCGGCGGGCACGGATTCGTCAAGGAACATCCGGTCGAGCGGTGGTACCGCGATCTGCGGGCCGTCGGCGTGATGGAAGGCGCGGTGCTGGTCTGATGATCAACCTGGAGACGCCACGGAAGTTCCGGGCCTTCGTCCACCAGGCCCACCAGGTCGCGGCGGAGATGCTGCGGCCGAACTCGCGCCGGTACGACCTCGCGGAGCACGAGTATCCGAAGGAACTCGACATGCTCGCGGCGCTGGTGGACGGCCTCAGCGCGTCAGGGACAGGCTCGGGTGCGGGAGCGAGCGGCGTACGGCGGACTGAGGAGGACCCGGACGACGCCAAGGTGAAGAACGGGTCGAACCTCTCGTCGGTGCTGTCGATCATGGAGATGTGCTGGGGCGACGTCGGGCTGCTGCTGTCGATGCCGCGGCAGGGACTGGGCAACTCGGCGATCGCCTCGGTGGCGTCGGACGAGCAGTTGGAACGGTTCGACGGGGTGTGGGCCGGGATGGCGATCACCGAGCCGGGATGTGGTTCGGACTCGGCGAGCATTCAGACGACCGCGAGGCTGGACGGCGATCACTACGTCATCAACGGCGAGAAGATCTTCGTCACTGCGGGCGGTCGGTGTGATGCCGTGGTCGTGTGGGCGACGCTGGACAAGTCGCTCGGCCGGGCGGCGATCAAGTCGTTCGTGGTGTTCAAGGACACCCCGGGGATGACGGTCGAGCGGCTGGAGCACAAGCTCGGGATCCGCTCCTCGGACACCGCGACCATCCGCTTCGAGGACTGCCGGGTGCCGGCCGCGAACCTGCTCGGCTCGGCTGAAGTCGATGCGGAGAAGGGGTTTGCGGGTGTGATGCAGACCTTCGACAACACCCGCCCGCTGGTGGCCGCGATGGCTGTCGGATGTGCCCGGGCCTCGCTGGAATTGACGCGGGAGTTGCTGGCCGAGGCGGGTGTCGAGATCGACTACGACCGACCGGTCCACACGCAGTCGGCGGCAGCCGCGTCGTACCTGCAGATGGAAGCGGACTGGGAAGCGGCGTACCTCCTCACGCTGCAGGCCGCCTGGATGGCCGACAACGGCAAACCCAACTCCCTCCAGGCTTCAATGGCCAAGGCGAAGGCAGGCCGCGTCGGCAACGACATCACCCTGCGCTGCGTTGAACTGACCGGCAGCCTCGGCTACAGCGAACACCACCTGCTGGAAAAGTGGGCCCGAGACTCCAAAATCCTCGACATCTTCGAAGGCACCCAACAAATCCAGCAGTTGATCGTCGCCAGAAGGTTGCTGGGCAAGACCTCAGTCGAGCTGAAATAGCAGGTCAGAGGCCGATTGACGGCTCTTCGGTCGTCTCTGGAACCGACCCAGCCGATGGATGGCCGACGGGCCGGGATCGCCCTGCTCCGCCCCTGCTCCGTCAGCGGCCGATCGCGATCGCCGGAGCATCCTGTTGTCGATAGCCCGCCGGGCCCGATCGAACGACGACGGCAACATATGCGTGTAGAGGCGAAGAGTGAACCCCGGATCGTGATCACCGAGGTACGCGGCGAGCTCCTTCACATTGACTCCATCGGCGAGGGTGACGCTCGCGTAGAAGTGTCTCAGTGGAGGCCGGTTCTTCGATCGGTGACAAAGCGGCGTCGGCCGCGGACGTCCGTGGTCGGTGCTGGAATCAGACCAGCGGCGGCAAGAGTCGGCTTCCAGATCACCTCGTCGAAGATTCTCGCCTGGAGGTGCTTGCCGCTGTCCGATCGGAACAGCGAACGAACGGTAGTCGAGGAGCCGTTCGTCCGCTCCCATGGAAGTGTGGGTCGACTACGAGCGCGTGCTCGTCGCCGAGGATCCCGACCGCGTACCTGAGCTCGCCGAGGCCGTCCGGATGCTTGGCAGCACCCTGGTGACCGCAGACCGGGTGCCTGAGGGAAAGGCGCGCTGGTTCGAGTCGCTGGAGCTGCGGCGACGCTTCGGCGAGGGTGACGATGAGCATCGATCCAACTATGCGGGCAGCCTGCCAGGTGATCGGCCAGGGCCTGGGCTCCCTCCGGGAGGATGAGGAAGTCACTCGCAGTCTTCCGCGACAGCCTCGCCGTACGGCGTGCGCAGGCGGAGGCGGACGCCGAACACAACGAGGACCTAGTTCTGGAGTTGGCCGACACCGCCCTCCGCCTCAACTGGTTCGACCAACCCGAGCTGGCCCGGCAGTTCGCAGCCGAAGGTCTCGCTGTCTGTCGCGAGCACCCCGACTCCACAAGCTCTCGCGGGCTGCTGCGAGCTCTTCAGGAGTTGGCGGCGGCACACGAGGACCTCGGCGAACTCGAACCAGCCGTGGCGCTCGGTGAGGAGGCGCTGGTACTGCTGGAGGAACTCGCGGCGAACGACACCAGATATGCAGGGCGCCTGATCGGCAGCCAGCCGGATTGCCTCGTCCTCATGGAGGCGGACAACCAGCCCACGGAGGACCTCCCCGACCATCGAACGGAATTTGCCGGACCAGACCAGCCCGGCGCTGCCGTCGAGAAGTCGGCGGCGCAGCCTGTCTGAGCAGGCGGGGCGCGCCGACGGGTGCGTCTAATCCTTGCCTAGGGCAACTCTGGCATGGTGGGCAAGCTGGCGCCCGACCGCGAACGGCCCGCCGTTCAAGGACAGCAGTCTCAACGCTGCTGATGAAGTTGGAAGTTGGTTTGTTAAGGCTGACGCGATAGTCGCAGTGTGCATATCTCGAAGGGTTGTAGCGCCAGGCGTACGACATCGCCGTCGCTCCTGACCTCAGTTAGCGGTCGCTCCAGCAGGTCGACGAGGTTCGCACTCTGTAGAGGGAGGTTGGTATGAATGGCTGTGTGGGCCTTTCCACCAAGCGATTCGTACAGTCGTACGACGATGTCGCCCGAGCGGTCGTCCGCCAGTTTGACCGCCTCCACGACGACGGCGGGATTGTCGACGGTCACCAGTGGCGTCAGGTCGTGGGCCGTGTCGAGGGAGCGCAGCGGGATGTTGAGCGCGTAGCCCTCGGCAACCGCATCGGAGATGGTGGCTCCGGGCAGCACGGCGTAGGTGAATCGGTGCACGCCCTGATCGGTCTTCGGGTCGGGGTTGCGCGGAGCACGCAGCAGCGTCAGCCGCACCGTCGTCGTCGTGCTTCTACCGTCGCGCGCGTGGCGGTTGATGTCGTGACCGTAGGTGGAATCGGTGAGTAGGGCGACGCCATAGCCGGCCTCGTCGATGTGTACCCAGCGGTGCGCGTACAACTCAAAGCGAGCCGCGTCCCAACTGGTATTGGAATGGGTCGGTCGATGCACATGGCCGAATTGAATTTCCGCAGACTCGCGATCGGCGTGAATGTCGAACGGGAAGGCGGCCTTGAGTATCGCTCCTGATTCATACCAGTCTATTTCGTTCAGTACGTCGAGGCGACTGCTACCGGCACGTACCACGAGCGTCTGGGTAAGCGATGACTTGCCGAATGATCGCTGCACACGAATTGAGCCCAGCAACGGGCCGCTGTCGACAACCTGGACCGAGTCGGCCTCGGTGAGATCAACGTGGCTATGCCGGTAATTCCGGTCGAGTTCCCAAGCATCCCAGCGACTAGGGTTGTCGGGATGCAGTTGCAGTAGGTTGCCGGCGTCGCCCGCAGCGAGGGTCTCCCGCGCATTTGGGTAGTCGTATAACGACGTGATCACACCAGTTTCGTCGACAGTAACGCGGATCAGGCCGTTGTCGAGAACACCGTCGCTGACGGTCACCGGCAACTTGCTCGCGGGGAGGCCGACGGTGGTGGCGCCGATACCGAGCGCAGGTGCCTCAACCCACACGGCAGTCCGGCCGTCGGAGAGGTTCTGCGTCACCTCCACGCCGTCTGCCAACTCAAGGGGCGCTGCCATAACCTCGGCGCGCTCATGTGGCGCCGCGTTGAGGAAACTGCTGGCTCCGGGGCCGGTACCGGGCAGCGCGGCGGCCGCGCGGCGAATGATGTCTTCCAGCTCGACTTCTGCTTTCTCATAGGCCGCGCGCGCCTCGCGATGCACCCACGCAATAGAGGTCCCCGGCAGGATGTCGTGGAATTGGTGCAGTAGCACCGTCTTCCACAGCTGATCGAGCTGGTCGTACGGATAGGCAAAGTCGCCGTGCAGTGCAGCGGTCGCTGACCACAGCTCGGCCTCGCGCAGCAGACGCTCGCTCAGCCGGTTGCCGGACTTCATCTTCGCCTGCGAGGTGAAGGTGGCGCGATGTAGCTCAAGGTAGAGCTCACCTGACCACACGGGAGCGTCTGGATATTCGCTCATCGCTTTGTCGAAGAAGCTGGAGGCCGACTCGACTGTGACGGTAGGTGATCCCTCCAGGCTTCCGAGCCGGCGCGCTTTCTCAAGCATTTCACGGGTCGGACCACCACCGCCGTCGCCGTACCCGTACATAGCTAGAGAGGTCGTAGCGAAGCCATTCTCGGCGTAGCTGTGCACCGCGTGGGCAAGCTCGCTACCAGAGAGCGTCGAGGCATACGTATCGATCGGGGACTGGTGGGCGAAGATGCGGGTCCCGTCAATGCCCTCCCACCAGAAGGAGTTGTGTGGGAACCTGTTGGTATCGTTCCAGCTAAGTTTCTGGATCAGGAACCAGCGTGCGCCGACAAGCTTCGCGAGCTGAGGGAACGCCCCGGTGTAGCCGAAGGAATCGGGGAGCCAGATTCCGTCGGTCTCGACACCGAACTCGTCGACAAAGAACCTTGTCCCGTGAATTAATTGCCGCGCCAACGCCTCACTGCCGGGCAGGTAGGTGTCCGACTCGACCCACATGCCGCCGACGGGCTCCCAGTTTCCGGATTGAACTGCAGTCTTGATACCCGCGAATATCGGTGGATGAAACTCCTTGATCCACGCGTACTGCTGGGCCTGCGAGCAGGCGAATACCAGTTCCGGGTAGTCACGGGCGAGTGCCAGGACATTTGAAAAGGTGCGACTGGACTTTCGGATGGTCTCGCGCAGCGGCCACATCCAGGCTGTGTCAATGTGTGCGTGTGCCACGGCCGAGATCCGGTGAGCACTCGCGTGAGCCTGGCGGGCAAGCATGTCGGTGAGTTCCCATCGCGCGCGGCCCGCTGATCCTGACACGTCGTGCGGGTCGAGAGTGTCAAGCATCCGCTCGAGTGCTCGTAGGATCTCGTGCCGTCGGGGCTCGTTGGCCGGCAACTCGTGCATCAGTTCCGACAGCACCTCGATGTCCAGGACGAGTTGCCAGACGTCCTCGTCAAGAACGGCCAGATCCGCACAGGTGAGCTGGTAGAGCAGTTCAGTGTCCGCGGTTAGTTTGTCGCCACGGGGATCTCCCTCGCCGACCATCGCCGAAATGAACGGGTTGGCCGCCGCCTCGACGTACAGCAGCACATCCTCATTGCCCTGGGCGGGTGCGGCGATGGGGACGTAGTTCGTACGCGGCGCCAGGCCCTTGATTGGCAGACCGGTGGAATCGTAGACGAGCCCTTCAGCTTGCCGTCCCGGTCCTGGGTGGCTGAAGCCAAGGTCGATCACGGCCTCGACCCGACGGCCCGACCAGGCCGCCGGAACCTTTCCCCGTACGCGGAGCCACATGGTCGACCAGGCTGGCCCCCACATGGATCCGACCGTGAATGGGTTGTAGCTCGCCGCGAGCGCCTCGGCGACCGAAACGGGCTCGTCGGGGACCTGCCAGGATTCGACCTGAAGGCTGATCGATTCCGAATAGATCGCTGGCCTCAGCCGGCGGGTGAGCGTCTGCTCCAGTCGATCCTCGACAAGGAGTCGATCCATATGCACTGTTCTTGCCTTCCATCAGTTTGACGTGGTGCTTCCTTGCTGTGAGCGAGGCAGTCAGGATCCAAGCCTTCGCCGGAGCCTCCGGTCAGCCACGTCGCTGATCGAACTCACCAGCCGTGAACTCCATAACTCGCCCTCGACGCCGAGGACCCGCGCCGCGGCCAATCGCTGTGGAACTGGTCCTCAACAGTGTGGGTGCCGATCTCATCGCTGCGAACTCACGCAACTTGACTGGCCGCTGTGCGTGACCTCAAGCCATGCATCGGCCAGCAAGGAATGGCCGGCTGGGGTTGGATGCACGCCGTCGGGGCACCACTCCTGCGTTGAGCTCGCCGCGGCGGCTTGAGTGAACAGCGGGTCTGCAGCCAGCAGCGTGGCGCCGAAATCGGCGGCCATCCGCTGGACCACGGCGATCCGCTGGTCAACCTCAGTTCGCGTCTCGCGCTGCTCGTCCCGGACCGGCAGCAGGAACGGTTCGATCAATACCAACTGCACGGCGGGGTTTACCCGCCGGGCACTCTGCAACATCGTCTGGTAGTCAGCCTGGTAGTCGTCCACCGTGGGAGTGCCATCCCCCTTGTCGGCATGAATGGCGTCATTAATGCCTACCAGGACGGAGATGAGGTCAGGTTTGAGCTTCAGACAATCGGCGTCCCAGCGTTCGCGCAGGTCGCAGATCCGGTTTCCGCCGATTCCACGATTGAGGACATGCACGTCCCGGAGATTCTGGCTCAACGCAAATTGCTCGGCGACTAGCGATGGGTATCCGCCACCCAGGTCGTCTCCGTTGGACCTGTCCCGACCGACATCGGTAATGCTGTCACCAATGAACAGTACCGTGCTGCCGGAACGAATTCTAACTGTCACCGAAACTCTCCGATCATAGTTGTCCGAATCTGGATCACCAACGGACGCCTAGCCGGCCAGCCCCGCAACAGCCGACCCGGATAGTGAGGTCGGCGGTTGCCGAATTGTCGCGCCCAGGATTTCCGTCAGTGAATTTGTCACCATCGTCGGCGACGGTGGTGGGGTTGGCTTATGGGTAGGTAGTGGGGTTGTAGTACCGGATTTCGATGGTGGTGATGTTGGTCGGTTCGGTTGCGTTGGAGGTGGCGAGCTCGATGCGGTTGGTCTGTCCGTAGAGGATCTTGTTGGTGATGTTGATGAGGAGGGTGTCGCCGACCTTGGTGGCGGGGTAGATGTCGCCGATGAAGGTGCCGTTGATGAGGATGCCGTTGATGGAGGTGTTGGGACGGCGGATGTAGAGGACGGCGCTGGCCCCAGCGCGGCCGGCGTCGATGGTGACGTCGCGGGCGGCGAAGGCGGCCGTGAATGCTCCGGGAATGACTGCTTGGCCGGTGTCGTGGAGGCCGTCGGCGCCGGTGAGGGTCCAGGTGCCGGTGAGGTCTTGGCGGGATTCGGGTTCGGGGACGTGGTAGGCCCAGGCGTTGGCGGTGATGCCGGTGGCGGTGCTGGTTCCTTGGACTTCTAGGGCCATGAGGTGTTGCCCGGGTGGTAGGAGGGTGTTGGCGGCCAGGCCGGCGAGGCCGGCGCCGGTGAGGTCTTGGATGAGAATTCCGTCCAGGTAGATGCGGCCTTTGTCATGGAAGATGGTGTTTTCTTTGTCGATGTGGAGCCAGAGTTGGGTTTCGCCGGTGGTCCAGTCGTCCGGGATGGTGAAGTGTTTGCGGAGGACGGCGTGGTGGACGTCGGGGTGGTCGGGCATGGTCCAGATGCCCAGGTCGCGGTGTTCCCAGGCGGTGTCGTCGACGCCGGGTCCGGTGAGGGCGAGGATTTGGGTGGGGGTGAGGGTGTCGACAGGCAGGAAGGACCAGTCGTTGGTGAAGTCGACGCTGTTGCGTTGTTCTTGTGCGGGTGTGGGTAGGGGAGTGTGGCCGGGTGTCGTCGTGCCGGACCACCAGTTGCGTTGCAGGGTGAGCCATTCCAGGCCTGAGGCGGGGGTGTCGGCGCGGGGGCTGAGCAGGATGCGGGTGTCCCAGGCGGCAAGAGCGAGGCCATAGGCGCCGGGGG
>NZ_DASRXP010000404.1:0-5781 GCF_035687465.1 Kribbella sp. | reverse complement strand
GGCGGGGAGGTCGCCGAGGGCCTGGACGGTCTGGCGGACCTGGTCGAGGTAGCGGTCGCAGCCGTCGCACAGCGCGACGTGGTCGACGAACCGCTGCTCCGCATCCGGCCCGAGGTCGCCCTCGAGGAATGCGGTCACCTGCTCGACGAACTGCCGGCAGTCGAGGTCGTTCACGGGGTCGCCTCCTGGTCGTAGTACTTCTCCAGTTTGCCGCGCACGAAGGCCCGGGCGCGATGCAGGAGCACTCGTTGGTTCGCCTTGCTGATGCCGAGCAACTCGCAGACCTCCTCGGACGGGTAGCCCTCGACGTCTCGCAGGGTGATCACCACGCGCTGCCGATCAGGCAATTCAGCCAGCGCCTCAGCCAGCCAAGCCTGTACTTCGTGTCGGAGCAGGCCTTGTTCCGGCGTCGGCCAGAGTGCGGGGAACTCCCACCAATGCCCTGGAAACGGGTCGCCTTCGGGCCGGAATCTGCTCGGGTCGACAGTGGGACCGCTGTCGTCGACGCTGCTCAGTGGAACCACTCGGTGCTCGCGGATGCCGCGGCGCTTCGCGGTGTTGGTGAGGATGCGGTAGACCCAGGTCTTGAGCGACGACCTGGCCTCGAACCGGCCGATGCCCTCGATCACCGCGAGCCAGGTTTCCTGGACGACCGCCGCGGCCGACTCCTCGGTCGAGACGAAGGATCTGGCCAGCCGGAGCATCCCGCCGGACCAACTGTCGAGCACCAAGGCGAAGGCGCTCTCCTCACCCCGCCGCAACCGCGCGACCAGCACCTCGTCCGGCGGAAGGCCTTCCATCGGGTCAGAGTAGATGCGGTCACGCGCAGGCGGCCAGTTCACGGCGGTCCTCGGTACATTCGGCGACCTCATCGGCGTTCTCGGTGGGCTTGACCGGGCGAAGTACGACCCAGATGAGGGCGGCGCCGGCCAGGAGTGCCGCTGCGGTGATCATCCAGGTGGCCGTGTAGACGCTGGTTTGCTTGCTGACAGCACCGAATCCGAGGGCGAACGGTAGGAACACCACCCACGAGACCGCGCTGATCCCGGACGCGACGCCGGTCCGGATCGTCGATGGCATGGCATCGTGCATCAAGCGGCTGACGTGGATCCCGATCACCACCAGGCAGAAGGTGAGCGCGACCATCGCGGCGGTGATGGCGGCCAGGTTGTGACTGGTGGTCATCGTCAGGCAGGCGACCAGCATCAGCACGACGACGGTTGCCACGGGCAATGGCCGGTGCAGTGCGATGCGGCCGGCCAGTAGTCCGCCGATGCCGAGGGTGGAGACCAGACCGGCCCAGAACGGTCCGTAGAGAACGGCCGACGCGGAGAGCGCGATCAGCCACAACGGGCCGAACTCGAAGATCGCCTGCACCATCAACGCGGACATGATCGACGCGGCGGCGATCGGGATCAGCCGGCCGCGGTACACGATCGCCCGGACGGTCACGCGCAGGTGATCTCGGAGCGGAGAGCGCTCGCTCGTCTCATGCAGCCGGGGCTCCCTGAAGCGCGCAAGCGCCACGAGAGCGAGCAACCCGAACGGGAGCGTGACGAAGTACGTCAGCCGGGTGGACGCAGTACTGGCGATCCAGCCGCCGGCCAGTGCGCTGATGACGAAGGCTGCGCTCTCGACCAGACGGATCCGGCCGAGCTGGTGCTCGTAGGCGTCGCTGTTGCCGGTCTCCTCGAGCACGGTGTCGTAGACCATCGCCTCGACTGTGCCGGAGTACATGGCGAAGTAGATGCCGAGGATGAGGGCCGCGGCGATGTAGGTGATGACGTTCTGGCTCAGGCCACCGATGAGGCTGCTCACCAGCAACGCGATCCCGGCGAGCGCGAGCACCCCGCGCCGGGACCACCGGTCGGCGAGAACGCCCGAGACGACCTCCACGAGCGGGACCATGGCGGCGTAGGCTGCGGCCATCACTCCGATGGTCGCGGCGTTGAAACCGATCTCGGTCATGAACAACTTCTCGACCGGCACCCAGAACAAGACCCCTTGCAAGAACGCCGCAACCTGCAACGGCAAAAGCCGCCGCCCCACCCCGGACGACCGTGGTGCGAACTGGGTGACGGGTGTAGCTGTGGCGTTCGGCATGACAACCCCTGGTGCGCTCGGAGAATCCCTGACGCCCCTGCAGTGTCATGAGCCCCTGCATCCGTTACACACCTCAGGACAGAGGTGGCCGGACACTGCCACGGTCGAGCAGAACGTCACCTCAACGGTGCAGAATGTCACCTGGATCTCGGATCCTGCGGCGCAGCGAAGGGAGGGAGGACGTGCGGTGGAGGAAGTGCGTCGCCTGTCGGCGAAGGCCCTGGGCACCCTCACGCCGACGGGTGACCTCCGGGTACGACTGCCCGGTCTGCAGGGGTGAGTTGCCCGATCGCGACAGTGCCTTGGCCAGTGAGCTGAGGCTGGAGCGGGCCGTACTCGACTGGCTCCGCAGCGCTCCTGTCTGTCAGGTTCACACGATCGCCGGCGAAGTGGATCCCGCCGACCTGGCCCGCCGGGACAAACTGAGCGTTCTGACGACCGATCGCGCTGTCGAGCTGCTCAGCGACCTGGCGAGTAGTGGATCACAATATTCCGTGTGTCCGGACGAGCTGCGCCCACTGCGTCTGAGAATGCCGGAGATGTACGACTGGATCGCGTTCGTCGGTAAGGCGGGCAAGATGCTGGATCGCCACCTCGACGCGCTGGTTCGTACCAGATACAAATACCACGGGGTGTGGAGTGATGCAGATCCGGATATCGACAACGAGCTCGGCAGTGTCCACCGCAGCCCGAGTGGTGATGTTGTCGTGCTGTGGCATGGACCTACCTCGATAAGAGCCGATAGTTAGCGCAGGGTGGCGGCTGTTTCGGCGATGCTCTCCGGATCGCCGGGGGTGGGTTGCCAGGGGAGGCGGAGTGGGTCGTCTTTGTAGCGGGGGATGACGTGCAGGTGGGTGTGGAAGACGCTTTGCCAGGCGTCGGCGCCGATGCAGCTGAGTAGGTTCGCGCCGTCGGCGTCCAGGCGCTCGATCACCCGGCTGACCAGCGACTGCGCCAGCAGGGTCGCCGCGATCAGGTCCTCGGGAGCGCTCTCCCGCAGATCTGTGGAGTGTTCGCGGGGGATCACGAGCAGGTGACCGCGGGTAGCCGGGTTGATGTCCATGAAGGCGATCGCCCGATCGGTGGCAGCGACCTGCCGTGACGGGATGCTGCCCGCCACGATCCCGCAGAAAAGGCAGTTCTCACTCATCGACCCAGCCTAGGGAACGATCCAACTCGGGTCGAACCGGCGGAGCACTACAGCACACGGCGAGTTGTGGTTCAGGTCGTGCAGGGACGGGTTGTTGTACTGCACCCTGCGCGCCTCGACCAGCGCAAGAATGAGGCCGCTACCGGTGGAGGTCAGCGCCGAGTAGCCACCCTCACGCAGGTTCCCGGCCAGATCTCCTTCGCTCGCCAGCGGGTCTTCGCTCAGCGGTTGCTGGTAGCTCGTCCATGTCTCGCCGTCGTCGGCGCTCGCGCGCAGCGTCATCACGTAGCGGTTGTCGATCTCCCGGGTGGCGGAGTTGAGGTGAATCAGATGCGGAACGCCGTTGATCGAGTGGGAGATCTGCGCGGCGTGGGCGCCGGGGTCGATGATCTGGGCGCGCCAGTACTCCTGGCCGAACATTTGCCAGCTGCCCGGATTCCCGATGGCGATCCGGCGGGTATGGGGGTAGGTGCCGCCGTTCTTGATTTCCCTATCCAGGGCGCGGTAGTTCAGGATCAGCCGGCCGTCCGAGCGCTCCGTCACGGTTCCTTCACCGTACGGCCCGTCGGACAGCCCTTGAGGAAGACCATGGCTTGCCCAATCCCCACCTGGTGCCTTGATGATCAGGCGGCCACGTGCCGGGACCACGAGGGTTCCGTCGGCCCGCTGGATCCCGTTGCCGGGCCCGATGAAGTCGTTGCCGCCCGCCGCGCGATTCAGGTCGGGACGCGCAACCGGGTTCGTCCAGGTCGCTCCGTTGTTCTCCGACGTCGCGATGTAGACGTCGGGATCGATGACGTAAAGCTCTCCGAGTTGCCGGCGCAGCATGAAGCAGGTCAGTCGGCCCGTGGTCCGATCGTGGACCAGCGTGGGGTTCGTCCAGCCCTGAAGGCCGGCTCCCGCCAGCGTAGTCGCGGCGCTCCAGGTCAGCCCGGAGTCGGTCGACCGGCGCATCAGCAGGTTGATGTTCCCGCTGGCATCGGCGACATCATTTGGTCGGCCCTCCACGACCGCTATCACGACGCTTGACCCTGGGATCGCGAAGATCGAGGGGATGCGGCACGAGTGGTAGTTGCCGCTGCCACTCTCCTTGGGAATCGCAGCGGCTCCTGCTTGCGCGTCGCCGAAGAGCATCTTGCTCTCCATGCCGTCGGGATCGAGAGCGAGCGCCCGTTGCGGGAAGACCACCCCCGCTCCCGTCACTCCGAGCGCAGCCACACTGGCCGCTCCACCGATAAACGTCCGACGCGATAACGCCATGACCTATTCCTCACAGACCTGTTCTGGGTGCCGTAGATGCTGTCGACGGCGATCGGGCGTTTGCCACCGAGGTTAGGAATCGCCACTGTCGCCGTGCTGCCCGTACTGCGCCCGTACCGCTGGGCGGTGAACTTGTCTGAAGGGGCGACTACGCGGTCAGTGTCCGGTAGCCGGTTCATCCAGCAGTTCGGTGACTCGGTCGATCGTGATCAGCAGGACGACGATGAAACCGCCGGTGGCGACGTACAGGAGGCGGACAGCGAGTTCAGATGGGAGTGCGGGTAATCCGGCTGCCAGCAGCGCGGCTGTTGCTGCGAGCAACGTTGCGCGGATGATCTTGATTGGGTTGACCGGGCTTTTGTCGTCGAGGCATCCACAGGGCACTCGTCCGCGGCGGCGCAGGAGTGCGGCCAGGTAGACGGCGAGGAACAGGAACCAGGTTGCGACGGCGGTGGCGGCGAGCCGCGTCAACCAGCCCTCGCCGGACAGCCAGCCGATGATCAGGGCTGAGCCGATCACTGCCTCGAATGCTGTTCCGGCGATGGCGTGCCGGGCTAGGCGGTCAGGCAGCAGGCCGTGCTGTCTGACGACCTCGGTCAGACCTTCGTTGCCGGAGGTTCGGCGTGATGCGGCCAGCAGGAGGAGCAGGGCGCCCGCCAGGGTGAAGCTGGCGATCAGTGCGTCGATCACAGCGGGGTCCTCTCTCGTCGGGGGGATTGACTCGTCAGGGGAGGAAGAGCACGGCCAGGCAGAGCAGGAAGCCGATGGCGCTGGTGCGTCCGATCCGGGTCATGGAGCCCAGCATGGCGCTGTCCCAACCCTGCGGGTCCCCGCTGAGTTGGCGGGCGGTTGGCATCATCGCGCGGCCGAGGCCGAAGCCGACGCCGGCCAAGAGTCCCGGGCCCAGTCCTCCGAACAGCACTACGAGCAGGACCAGGGCGTGTGGCAGGGCGGTTGGGACGAAGGTCCGTACGCCGGTGCCCATTTCGAAGCCGAACTGCAAGGGCCCTCGCACTTGGTTGTCGGGGATGACGGTTTGGGGGACGAGTCGGCGGTTCTGGATGAGTGAGAGGGGTTTGCCGGCCAGTTCGAAGGCGAGGATGACGGCGAGTGCGGGTGCGAGTAGGCCGAGCCGTAGCCAGGACGGTAGTGGTGAGGCTAGGCCGCCGAGGGCGCCGGTGATGACACCGGAGAACATCGCGCCGGCGAGTAGGCCGGCGACGAAGATGGGTAGTTTGTCTCGCCAGACCGACGAGCTCAGCAGATCG
>NZ_DASRXP010000403.1:0-6380 GCF_035687465.1 Kribbella sp. | reverse complement strand
CCTTCTCCGGCCCGCTGACCAGGCTGGCCGCCGAGACCCGTGAACGCGACTACCGGCTCCTCACCTCCGACGCGGAGGCCGCCCGGCGGGTGGCCACCGGAACTTCCGGAATCCGGGTCGTCGACGGCAGCGGCGTACGGCACGGCTCCGAGCGGTTGGTGGTGTCCGCGCCGGTGCCCGCCATGGACGAGCTGGTGAAAGAGCTGGTGCACGCGGGCATCGCGGTGCGCGAGCTCGCACCGGTGGTGTCGCCACTCGAGGCCGCGTTCGTCGCCCTGACCGAGCAGCAGGAGTCCAACTGATGACCGCGACTCTCGTCGAGACCGCCGGCAAGCCTGGCACCCCGGTTGCCCGCCCCGTCTCGGTGGCGCGCGCCTACCGCTTCGAGCTCACCAAGCTCGTCTCGCAGTGGCGGGTGCGGTTGCTGATCGCCGCCTGCTGGCTCGCGCCGGCGCTCTTCGTGGCCGTGATCAGTCAGCAGGCCTCGCTACCGGTCGACACCCTCTTCGGCCGCTGGATGCACGCCACCGGGTGGGCGGGACCGCTGGTGATTCTCGGATTCTCGGGCTCGTGGGCGCTCCCGCTGCTGACCTCGCTGATCGCCGGCGATGTGTTCGCTTCAGAGGATCGGCTCGGCACCTGGCGCCACCTGCTGGTGGCGGTCCGGTCGCCACGGCGGATCTTCGCGTCGAAGGCGCTGGCCAGCGTCACGGTGATCGTGGTGCTCGTGATCGGGCTGCTCTGTTCGAGCACGATCAGCGGGCTCGCGGTCGTCGGCAACCGATCCCTGAACGGACTGGACGGCCACCTGCTGTCACCGGGCGAGGCCGCCGGAAGGGTCCTGCTCGCCTGGACCTGCGCACTCGCGCCGACGCTTGCTCTCGCCGCGATCGGCCTGCTCGGGTCCGTCGCGTTGGGCCGGTCGCCGATGGGACTTCTGCTGCCGGCTGTGGTCGCCCTGGCGATGCAGATCGTGCAGCAGCTACCGGTCCCCGTGGCCATCCGCTACGCACTGCCCGGCTATGCCTTCATCAGCTGGAACGGCCTGTTCACCAGCCCGGCCCAACTCGGACCACTGCTGATCGGCATCGCGGTCAGTCTGGTGTGGGTCGTCGTCGCGACCGCTCTGGCCTACTTCCTCTTCCTACGGCGCGACTTCACCAACCCGACCCACGACGGGTCCGGCCGCCTGGCGATCACCGCCGGCCTGTTGCCTCTCGTCGTACTGTTCGGCCTCACCGCCGGGGTGCTGACCCCGGCGACCGGGGCCGGCTCCGGGATCGATCAGGACAAGGTACAGCGGTCGGTCGCCACGTCCTTCGCGCATCTCTATCGCCTGCAGACCAAGCAGCTCAATCGGCCCGACGTCACCGAGGAGCAATTGCAGTCCTCGGCCGCGTGTACCAAGGGCGGCGACCAGGTCGCCGCCGTCGGTCCCGGCAACGACTGGCGTTGCGTCGTGAGCTGGCACCTCCCTGGTGTCGAAGCGGCCGGTTCGGCCATCTACCAACTCGACATCAACCCACTCGGTCGGTACGTCGCCGACGGGGACGGACCGAAAGAAGTGAACGGCTTCTTCCTGGTCCGCACCCCGGCAGGCGACGAACCGAATCCGCTCTGGCAGTTCGACGGCAACATCGAACTGCTTCCGTCCACCTCGAAGGGATAGCCCCATGCAGGTAACACGCCGCCGCAGGCGTGACGAGAAGGGCCTCACCAGCCTTCTTCGCCGCCGGATACCACTGGTCACGGCGGGGACAACCGCCGTTGCCGTGGCACTAGCCGGCACTGCAGTCGCATCGACGCACCAGTTCGGGTCCGAGCACGTCGGTCAGGTCACCGACAAGGGCCAGGTCATCTCGAGCGATCAGTACATCGCCCCACTGGGCGACCGCCTGCTGCTCCAGAAGGGCAAGATCATGTCCTCCGCGGTCAGCCCGGATGGCAGCCACATGGCCGCCTCTGTGACCGATGGCGGGATGGCCCTCGCGATCATCGATCTGAAGAACTGGAAGGTTCAGCAGTACGTCGGCAACAACGCCGCTGCCGACCTGAAGATCCCGGGCAACGACATCGGCCAGGAAGGTCCGACGTACTCGCCCGACGGCTCGCAGGTGTGGCTGGGCCAGTCCGACGGCTACCGCAGGTTCACGGTGAACCCGGACGGCTCGCTCGCCAGCCCGACGTTCGTCACGATCCCGGCCGACGGCACGAAGCACGCGCTCGTCGGTGAGGCCGTGTTCTCGCCGGACAGCTCCACCGTGTACTCCGCGGTGAACGGCCAGAACAAGGTTGTCGCGATCGACACCGCGACCGGCACCATCAAGCAGACCTGGGCCGTCGGCAACGCGCCGCGGGACATGGTCATGGTCGGCGGCAAGCTCTACGTCAGCAACGAGGGCGGCCGTCCGGCCAAGCCCGGCGAGCCGACGATCGAGTCGTACGGCACTCAGGTGCCGGCCTCGCAGATCACGGCTGCCACCACCACCGGTACGGTCAGCGTGATCGACCTGTCGAAGCCGACCGCCGCGCCCGCGAGCATCGCCGTCGGCCTCCACCCGACCGCGGTGTACGCCAAGAACGGCACCGTCTTCGTCACCAACACCGCCACCAACAACGTGTCGGTGATCGACACGCGGCGCGGCAAGGTCGTCCAGACCATCGCCACCCAGCCGTGGCCGGAGGCCTCGGTGGGCTACGAGCCCGACGGCGTGACGCTCACCGACGACGGTCATCTGCTGGTGACACTCGGCCGGGCCAACGCGGTCGCCGTCTACAAGTACAAGAACCCGCTGGAACCGGTCAGCTACATCGGTCTGCTCCCGACGGACTACTTCCCGGCGGAGATCGCGACGGTCGGCAAGGACATCGTGGTGTCCAACACCCGTGGTGTCGACGCCCTCCGTACGACGACCGCGGCCGGTCACGGCACGCACGACACGACGTCGAGCCTGACCAAGTTCAGGCTGCCGGACGACCATGCCATCCGGGCCGACACCGCCAAGGTCTTCCAGCAGAACGGCTGGACCAAGGACTCGGCCCAGGTTGCCACCGGCAAGGGCAACAAGAAGCCGGTGCCGGTTCCGGCGAAGCTCGGGGACCCGTCGACGATCAAGCACGTGTTCCTGATCGTCAAGGAGAACCGGACCTACGACCAGCTGTTCGGTGACATCCCGGAGGGCAACGGCGACCCGGCGCTGGCGCAGTACGGCGAGAACGTGACGCCGAACCAGCACGCGATGACCAAGCAGTTCGGGTTGTACGACAACACCTACGACGTCGGCACGAACTCCGCCGAGGGTCACAACTGGCTGATGCAGGCCGACAACCCGGAGTACACCGAATCGTCGGCCGGCGAGTACACCCGCAGTTACGACACCGAGAACGACGCGCTCGGCCACCAGAAGAGCGGCTTCATCTGGACCGGTGCGCAGGCGGTCGGCAAGTCCGTCAAGGACTACGGCGAGTTCCAGTCGATGGAGAGCAAGCCGGCCGGCGCAACCTGGCAGAACCTGTACTGCGACACCAAGAACATGGTGGCGACCGGGCAGGACACCGCCTATCCCATCAAGACGGGCTCGGCGATCCCGTCGCTCAACGCGGTCTCGGTGCCCGGCTTCCCGCTCTTCGACACCAGCGTCCCGGACATCTACAAGGCCGAGATCTGGAAGCGTGACTTCGAGAAGAGCGGGCCGGCCAACCTGAACATGTTCTGGCTGTCCAACGACCACACCGGTGGCCCGCCGAACGGAGCCGCGCAGAACGCGGACAACGATCTGGCCACCGGCAAGATCGTCGACGAGATCTCGCACAGCAAGTACTGGAAGGACTCGGCGATCTTCATCGTCGAAGACGACTCCCAGGCCGGTCTGGACCACGTCGACGGCCACCGGGCCCCGATCCAGATCATCAGCCCCTGGGCCCAGCACGGCGTCGTCGACAGCCACTACTACACGCAGATCACGATGATCCGGACGATCGAGCAGATCCTCGGGATGAAGCCGATGAACCAGAAGGACAGCGCGGCGACCCCGATGGCCGCCGCGTTCACGCAGAAGCCCAACTACGCCCCGTTCAACGCGGTGCCCAACCGGACCTCGCTGACAGCGGGTATCAGCACCCTGCCGCCGTGTGGCGCGGATGTTCCCGCGGCACAGAACCCGAACGCGGCGCCGGCACCGAAGGCCGTCGTACCGGCGGACCAGCAGGCGGTCGCGGCGCAGTGGGAGACGTGGAAGTCGCAGCAGCGGACCACCGGCCCCAATGCCCGGGCCGACTTCGCCAACCCCGCGCAGATGAACCACTTCGACTGGTACCAGGCGCACGACTGGGCCACGCCGTACCCGGGCGAGGACAAGATCTTCGCCCCGGCGGACGTACCGGGTTCCTACATCCCGGCGGCAGAAACCGACGGCTGACCCCAAGCCAACCACCGCGGGGGACAAGTTCCCCCGCGGTGGCACGGCGGGTGCGAAGATCGGGGTATGACGGAAGAGGGGCACTACACGCCAGGTGAGGCCGCGGAGGTTACCGGGCTCAGCTTGGACACTTTGCGGTACTACGAGCGCGAGGAGCTGATCGGCCCGATCCAGCGGTTACCGGGTGGCCGGCGGGTCTTCCGCGAGGGTGACATCGCCTGGATCGGCGTGGTGACCTGCCTGCGGGACGCGGGGCTGGGTATCGCCGACCTGCAACGGTTCACCGCGCTCCTCCGCTCGGAGGGCGACCCGGCGTCCCGCGTCGAGTTCCTGCGCGAGCGCCGGGCGGCCCTGGTCGAGCACGTTGCCAGGATGGGTGCAGCACTGAACGTCCTGGACGACAAGATCGCGTATTACGCCGCCCGCGAATCGAACACCGCGGAGACCATCAAGTCCTGAGCGCTACCAGGCACGCTCGAGTTCAGAGTGCCGGTCGGCCCCGAGTTCCAGGCGGGCTCCCACGAGCGCCGCCATGAGCTGCTCCGGCCGGCTCGCTCCGATGATCGGCCGGACTGGGGGCGTGCCGCCGACGAGCCAGGCCACCACCACGCTGCTCCGGCTGACACCGAGGTCCGCGGCGACCTTGGCCAGCACTTCCAGCCGTCGGCTCGTACCGGGATGGTCGAATGCTTCATGGATCGGCCGGTCGTCGCGCTCGTAGGCGCCCGACATCAACGGACTGTAGGCCCAGAGATCCCATTGCGGTTGGGTGTTCACATAGTCGAGGACCTCGTCGGTGACCCACCCGAACCGATGGTCATGGACCTGGCCGCGGACGAACGGTCGCGGCTGGAGGTACGAGTACCGCAGCTGCAACGCGCTCGGCTCGCCGAGGCCGAGCTCCGCCGCAAGACCGCACGCCCGCTCGACCCGCCACAACGCCCAGTTCGACAGGCCGACCCGGCCGATCGTGCCGTCCGCCTGGTGCCGCCCGAACGCGGCAACCGTCTCCTCCAGCGGCGTGTCCCGATCGTCGCGGTGCGCCCAGTACAGGTCGATGTGGTCGACGCCCAGCCGCCGAAGCGAGATCTCGAGTGCCGCGTCGATGGCGGTACGGCCAAGGCCCTCGGTCAACGCCGGATAGCCGCCCGGAACAGTGGGCTCCCACCCGACCTTGGTGGCGATGCGCACCTTGTCCCGTACGCCGGGCCGCTGCGCCAGCCATCGGCCAAGCAGGTTCTCGCTCTGGCCACCGTGACCACTCGGGGATTGCCAGAAGGCGTAACAGTTAGCTGTGTCGATCCACACGCCGCCCTCCGCGACGTACTGGTCGAGGAGAGCGAAGGACGTCTTCTCATCGATCCGGCTGCCGAATTCCATCGCGCCAAGTGCCAGTTTGAGTTCGTTCATGACCGGCACCATTCCTGCTGGAGCGCACTCCAGGTCAAATGCGAACCGCGCCGACACCGAGCTACTGCTCAGCGGGGTACGTCGCCGCGCAAGTGGTACTCATCGTCAAACCTCCTGAACAGTCAGCACCCGGGACATTGGGGCGTCATGCAAGGACCCGGTACCCGCAGTTTCCAGCTGCAGTCCCGCTGGCAGATTGAGGTTGGGTACCGAGCGGCCATGAACGACACGACCTCCGTGGAGGGGTACGAACTCGACCGATAGAACGGAGCTCGCAGACATGCGGAGCATCATCATCACCGGTGCCGGAAGCGGTATCGGCGCCACCACCGCCCTTCATCTGGAGCGCCTTGGCTGGCAGGTCTTTGCCGGCGTGCACGATCCCGCCGACGGTGAGGTGCTCGCACGCCAGGGGTCGGAGCGACTGCAGGTCATCCAGCTCGACGTCACCGACGAGCAGTCGGTCGACGCCTTCTTCGCCGAGGTCGAGAAGCAACTGGACCAAGGCGGCTTGTCAGCCCTCGTCAATAACGCGGGGGAGGGTATCGCGGG